>JAGRJO010000358.1 GCA_020442725.1 Lysobacterales bacterium | reverse complement strand
TAGCTGTGCCTTCAGCAAATATTTTTGACCCACGTTGAACTGCTAGGAAGTCATTACCTGTTACACCCAATACACGAGTGCCTGGCTCGATGGTTAAATTAGCAGTCGTACCACCATCTACACCCACAAAAACACCACCTTGAAGAACCCAGTTGGTATCATTACTAAATGTCACATCTCCGGCTAAAGTACCAGAAACTATACAAGTTTTGGGTTGAGTGGATGCCGTTGCAAAATCAGGACAACTTGTGAATTTTTGCTGATAAGGGCAAACTGCTGCATCACGTTGAGTTCCTGCGATAGCATCTTGAGGAGTTAATGTGAAAGAGGCCTCTGATGTTGATACCAACTCACTATCTATTCCACTAATTGAAACTGCCATAGATTGACAACTTTCAACATCAACAGTCATAGATCCAAAGGGATGATTCGTTCTGCTTGATGAAGAATCAAAGTTACCACCTGTTACAGTTAATAAATCAATTTCTAAAATAGATTCACCATCCAAAACTTCATCTGATCCCACAACCCAAAATGGATTTCCCATATCATCATACACATAACCAGCAACGAACATTAATCCTTTTTCTGGTCCAAGAGGAATATAGTCAAATGCCCATCCTCGACCTGCTGAAATATCGGATTGATACCAAAATCCTTCAAAATTCTCATCTACCGTAATTGCACTTGCAATGCCGGTCGCTAAAAATGCGCCACCCAACACTACGGATTTAATTTTCTTAATCATTTATATTACCTCAATTTAATTCCAAGAAAGCCGCCATGATAGATTCGATGTATTTCAATTCAGTTACAGAAAAATGAATTTTTTGTGACTTTTATTTCAAAAAAATTAAATAACAATATCGCAATATAATGTAATAAAACTGTCACATTGCAGCATTAGACTTTGCTGGCTTTTTTACAAATTTAACAGAAATGAAAACCAACTCACTCGTATTTATGATTCTTGTTTGTTTTTTTTGCCAAAGCGCAAATTCGCAAACAGATGAAAAACTGGCAAAAAATCTGATTAGTCTTCGCGGTCAAGTTGAAGACTTGCAATCAGAGTTGAAAATCCTGAAAGCCGAACATCAGAATTCAATG
>JAGRJO010000357.1 GCA_020442725.1 Lysobacterales bacterium | reverse complement strand
CGGTATAACCCTTTTTCGCTATCTTTTTCAGTTTCTAATACCGCATAAACAATATTGCTGTCAGAAGGAGCAACAGCAACTGCGATGCGACCGATTTTTCCCTCAGGAAATCCGTTGTGGATTTTATACCAGGTTTTGCCGGAATCAACGGACTTGTATAGCGCACTATTGTTGCCACCAGAATTGAAGGACCACCCTGTTCTTCTGAATTCCCACATAGAAGCATAAAGCACCGATGAATCACTTGGATCCATTATGACATCAGAGCAACCAGTCTTATTGTCTATATATAGAACCTTTTCCCAAGAATTGCCATCATCAGTCGATTTATAGATACCACGCTCATCGCTATCGCTCCAAAGAGCACCTAAGACACAAACATAAAGTTCATTTCGGTTTTTAGGATTGATTTCAATTCCGGCAATTCTTTCCGAGTTTTCAAATCCAACTCGCTTCCAGTTTGTGCCGCCATCATCAGAACGGAACAAACCATCACCTGTTGAAACCGAGTTTCTGGTCCAGGTTTCACCGGTTCCCACCCAAATCGTTTTGTCCGGTTGAACCGGATCAACTTTGACGACGCCAATGGATTGAACATGATTATCAAAAATCGGGTCGAATGACGCTCCTCCATTTTGTGAACGCCAAACACCACCACCGGCTGATCCGATATACATCACTTTGCTATTTAGTGGATGAACCTCAATGTCATTTATGCGCCCACTCATGACAGCAGGACCAATTTGTCTGGCATTCATATTGCCAAATAACGCATCACCTTTTAATACAGCCTCGTCAGCAAAAGATGATGATGAAATTCCCAGAGCCAAAATTATCGCCGTTTTTTTATAAAATGAAGATTTCATATCACTCACCTTTATTTATTTTCAGTTGAAGCTTCTGCGGATTCATTTTTTTCAGTTGTCACTTCTGTTTCAACAGGCATTTCAAAATCAGATGAGGATACCTGAGGGTTTAATTCAACTTTGGAAACAGTCATAGTAACGCCCGGACCATCTTTTAATCCTTGAGTCATTGCAAATGGCACATAAAAGCCTTCCACTTCCTGATAGTCACTCATTTTGTTCTCTCCAACCTTGCCTTTCATAGGTCCTTGACGAATTTCTGTCTCAACAGCTACCGGAACAAAAGCCTCAGTATCAAAATAGTAATAACTAATATCCTCAACAGATTC
>JAGRJO010000356.1 GCA_020442725.1 Lysobacterales bacterium | reverse complement strand
TTTTCACGGAGGAATGGAAGTTTACCTGAGGGATTTGGCAGAACAACAAGCGAAAAGTCATGATGTAACCGTTCTGGTTCATAATCATCAATTTTCTAAACTATTTTCAGGAAAAACTGAAGAAGTTATCAATTCAGTCAAAGTGATTCGCAACAAAACTATCAAACCAATTCTTTTCGCTCCAATCATGTTAGGTATGAAAGGAACCGTTGAAAATATCATTGAGCAACATCAAATTGATGTGATACATATTTCTTGGCCGAACCCTTCGGCATTATTTTTGTTATTGAGCCGAAAAGCAAAATCAATTCCGTGGGTGATTCAATGGCAGTCGGATATGGTTACAGCAAAATCTTCAATTTTATTGAAACTGGCTTATTTCTTTTTTAAGTCATTAGAGAAAATGTTGCTTAAACAGTCTAGTAAAGTGATTGCAAGCACGCAGGAATATTTTAATTATTCGTCGGCATTAAAAAAATTCCCCGAAAAATGCGTTTTCATACCTCTAGGGGTTAAATTGAATCCACAAGAATTCAAACAGGCTCATCTGAACTGGACAAATACCCTTTGGGCTAATGCAAGTTATAAAATCTATCATATTGGGCGTTTAACCTTTTATAAAAACCAAAAGTTATTATTGGAAGCTGCCAAACTTCTTCCTGAGGCTAAATTTATCATCACAGGAAGCGGACAACTAGAAAAAGAGTTGCAAAAAATTATTAAAGAAAACAACTTATCAAATGTCGAATTAACAGGGAATTTAAGTAATCAACGACTCAATGCTTTGTTGAAAACCTGTGATGTATTTTGTTTGCCGTCCAATGACAGAGCAGAATCCTACGGAATGGTATTACTTGAAGCACTTGCTATGAACAAAAGAATTCTGGTGAGTGATTTGCCCGGATCAGGAATGAAATGGATTGCTTCTCAAACTGAATTGGGCGAAACCTTTGATTGTAATGATACCAATGATTTGGCAGAGAAAATTAAGGGTTCGTCTGTCAATATTGAGTTGGACAGAGATAAATTTAACAAAACTTTCAGTATCGAAAGCTGTGCTGAAAAAATTGATGAAGTTTATATGGAATTGTTCAAAAACTGACTCTGTTCCCTTTTTAGAAATGAAAAAAGGTGTTGCATTCAAATTTACTCTTCTTGTTGTTTTTTATGATATTCTTCATCATAGGGAAATTTGACATGTCCAA
>JAGRJO010000355.1 GCA_020442725.1 Lysobacterales bacterium | reverse complement strand
TTTTCACGGAGGAATGGAAGTTTACCTGAGGGATTTGGCAGAACAACAAGCGAAAAGTCATGATGTAACCGTTCTGGCTCATAATCATCAATTTTCGAAACTGTTTTCAAATACAACTGAAGAAACTATTAATTCAGTTAAGGTGATGCGTAATAAAACACTCAAACCAATTCTTTTCGCTCCAATCATGTTTGGTATGAAAAGAACCGTTGAAAATATTATTGAGCAACATCAAATTGATGCGATACATATTTCCTGGCCGAACCCTTCGGCATTATTTTTGTTATTGAGCCGAAAAGCAAAATCAATTCCGTGGGTGATTCAATGGCAGTCAGATATGGTTACAGCAAAATCTTCAATTTTATTGAAACTGGCTTATTTCTTTTTTAAGCCATTAGAGAAAATGTTGCTTAAACAGTCTAGTAAAGTGATTGCAAGCACGCAGGAATATTTTAATTATTCGTCGGCATTAAAAAAATTCCCCGAAAAATGTGTTTTCATACCTCTAGGGCTTAAATTGAATCTACCAGAAATCAAGCAGGCTCATCTGAACTGGGCAAATACCCTTTGGGCTAATGCAAGTTATAAAATCTATCATATTGGTCGTTTAACCTTTTATAAAAACCAAAAGTTATTATTGGAAGCTGCTAAACTTCTTCCCGAGGCTAAATTTATCATCACAGGAAGCGGACAACTAGAAAAAGAGTTGCAAAAAATTATTAAAGAAAACAACTTATCAAATGTCGAATTAACAGGGAATTTAAGTAATCAACAGCTCAATGCTTTGTTGAAAACTTGTGATGCTTTCTGCCTGCCATCCAATGACCGTGCGGAATCCTACGGAATGGTTTTGCTTGAAGCACTTGCTATGAATAAAAGAATTCTGGTGAGCGATTTGCCCGGATCAGGTATGAAATGGATTGCTTCTCAAACTGAATTGGGCGAAACCTTTGATTGTAATGATGCCAATGATTTGGTAGAGAAAATTAAGGGTTCGTCTGTCAATGTTGAGTTGGACAGAGATAAATTTCACAAAACTTTCAGTATCGAAAGCTGTGCTAAAGAAATTGATGAAGTTTATCTGGAATTGTTCAAAAACTAAGTCTGTTCCCTTTTTAGAAATGAAAAAAGAAGGTGTTGCATTCAAATTTACTCTTCTTGTTGTTTTTTATGATATTCTTCATCATAGGGAAATTTGACATGTCCAA
>JAGRJO010000354.1 GCA_020442725.1 Lysobacterales bacterium | reverse complement strand
GGACGAGCCAAACTGACAAAAGCAATCTGGTTTTCAATTTTTAACTCAACTCGTGAAGACTCGCTCATGATTTTTCATAAATAATTAGACAAACATACTTTAGCGTATGTTGAGGGGTGTGTCTATTGAATTAATCAAGATGATAAATTAAAGAAAATGTGTTTAGTAATTGGATTTTTGTAAATAAGTTAGCTTGCTCGTTACTCAAGCCACTCCCCATTCTCATAAATAACATATCGAGAATCATTATCACAACCTTCAAAGCATCCTGAACCATCAATAGTTTTATCCCAAAGAACCAGAAAATGATTTTCATCGTTTTTTCTTGTTCTCTGAATATAGAGATTTTGTGTGCATACACCTTTACCAAAAGTGACTTTAAATACTCCATCCGGCTTTGGGACTATCGTTAATATTGGATTATTCCATGACATTGGCCTTTGGTTATTAGCAGCTAAAGCAATTTCAATATATTCTTCAGCAGAAATGTTTGGTGTCTTTTCGATTGTAATATTTTTTTCTTGTTTCAGGTCGAAACGGAGTTTAATCATATCTTTTTTCTCACAATTCCACTGACCTTTTTGCTGACAGATGAGTTCAGAATTTGTTGAATAAAACTCAGTATCTTCATGTGCATGATAAATGACTTTTATCATTGGAGATTGACCTGATTTACCAATAATTTTATCGACACTTATTGAAGAATCAATTCCGAGATTTGTTGCTTGTTCCAGTACTTGTTGCATGTCCGTTTTCCCAGGATAGTATTTAGTAATCGCTAAGCAAGAGGCAAAAGCCTGAGAATTGACCAATAGAACCATCAAAATTAGATTTATACTTTTCATAATAGTTAAATATCTGGATAATGTTAAGACAATTAGAATAGTAAAGTGTTCATTGATAATTCATAAAGTTGATGCCGTAAAAAGAATATTTTATAGAGGATATATGAAAAAAATATACGAAGCGAGTAATTCCATCGAAGCCAAACTGTTGCTTGATTTGTTTGAACAAGCCGGATTGAATGTTCGTGTTGATGGTGAATATTTGCAAGGGGCAATGGGTGGTTTGCCTGCGAGTGGTTTATTGACGATTAGAGTAGCTGAAGAAGACTTTGCGGATGCTGAAGAGATTTTACGTCAATGGGATTCGGGTGAGTTTGTCACTTCTGAGGATGAAGAATGAAAACAATTCAATTGAACAATAAAGCAATCACACCATCCAAAATCGTTTGTATCGGCAGAAATTATGT
>JAGRJO010000353.1 GCA_020442725.1 Lysobacterales bacterium | reverse complement strand
CTTGAAGGCAATGTTATCACCGCTAATGGTCCAAATGGTCAACCTTTTGCCTCTAATTTAATAACGCTTTATGCAGTGACCAATGCAGCTAATTTGGATTTCTTCTACAATACCATTGCAGGAAATACGGTCGATAATCACTTTAATTTTTATGGCTCAAATGCGCAAAACTGGGTGAGAATCTACAACTCAATCATATATGACCAAGGTGATATCTTTACTATTTCCGGAAATACGACTCCATTCCTACGAATGAAGTGTAACTATGTTCATGAAACCAACTCATTTCCAGCAAATGGTGGTTCTATTGAATTGGATTACAATCATAATCTTAATCCTAATTTTGTTGATTCAGCTAATGGTGATTATCATCTTCAGAGTCAGTCATTTGCAAAAGACTTATGTAATGAAAACGAAATTCAAAGTTCCTACCCTGATTTAGAGGGAAATGCAAGAGGGTATGATGATCCTATTTCAAATGGTAGAGGTCCCTATGATGCCGGTGCTTATGAAGAAATCAGTTCTGATATAATCTTTAAAGATAGTTTTGAATAACCTTATGTTGAGTGTGGCTTATTGAAAGTCACACTCAGCTTTCATGTTTATTAAAAAAGAGGTTTTTATGAAAAGGTTATTAGTTACACTCATGTTCTTCACATCTTGTATTAATGCGATTGTACTAACAGTTGGAGATGTTTCAGATGTCAATTGTCAGTTTAATGAAATTCAAGATGCAGTTAACTCGGCAAATTCCGGGATGGAAATCAGAGTTACCAATCAAAAAGTTTTCTCCTCGGTAATTATTGATGACAAGGATGTTTTTTCACTTCATGGAGGGTATAGCAATTGTCTGGATGCCGCGAATGATCAACGAGTAGAAGGATATTCTCCCAGTCAAATTGATGCTAATGGGAGTGCAATCGGTTTGGACATTGATTATAACACTATGGTGTTTAATACAATCGTTATCTCGGGATTTGATATTTACGGAGGTTCTCCTACCGGAGTAAGTATCAGAAGTTCGGGTTCGACCAGTTCTCTGGTTATTCTCATGGAAGAAACTCAGATTCATGATAATGCTGACACCGGGCTGGAGATAACAGGAGAGTTCACTCGTGTTGATTTTCAAGGGAAAATTTATAATCAGTTCAACGAAGATGTCGAAAGCATTTGGGGTGGTGGAATCAATTGTTATGGTGCTATTTTTACAATAAGGGAAGGTTCTGCAATATATAACAATACAGCCAGTATAGGCGGTGGCTTATTTTCAGATAATTGTTCAGTATCAATATTTGCCTCAGGCGATATGAACCCTTTGGATTCTCTGGAATATGGTTTCTTCAATAATCATGCCTATGCTTATGGCGG
>JAGRJO010000352.1 GCA_020442725.1 Lysobacterales bacterium | reverse complement strand
CAAGCTCCAAATCTTGAAAGAATGCTGGTTAATTCCGGGATTATTCTGTTTAAATTTTGGTTCTCCGTAACACAGCAGGAACAATTAAGACGTTTTCATTCCAGAAAATTCGATCCATTGAAACAGTGGAAACTATCTCCTATTGATATCCAATCTTTGGATAAGTGGGATGACTATACTGATGCGAAGCAATCAATGTTCTTCCATACCGATACCGGTGATGCTCCTTGGACTGTTGTTAAATCAGATGACAAAAAACGAGCAAGAATCGCTTGTATCCGTTATTTCTTGCATCATTTGGATTATCCAAATAAAGACGAAGCTGTTGCCTATTCACCGGATGAAAACATTGTGGGTTCTGTTAAGTCGATGTATGGCAACCGTGCCGTTGACAGAGATTGATTTTAGACAGGTTTTTTAATGTTGAAAGTAGATTATATTGAAGATTGAGGGTGAGTTTATATGACTGAAAGTAATACGGAAAATTTGGAAAAGGTTTTGCTGGAAGCGATTGAGCGTGCTGAAAAAGCAGCAAAAGCTGCCAAAAATGCAGCTAAACAAGCAAAAAAAGCAGTGAAACAAGTTGAAAGCATGAAGCTGAAAGTGAAGTCTTCCAAGAAGAAAATCATTGCATTGCAAAAAATGTCGGATGACAAAAGAGACTTGCTTCGTGATGAAATTGTTGAAATTGCCAGTAAAGCCGCAAAGAAGAATAAAGCATTAAAGAAAATTGCCAAGCTAAACGCTAAAGATGATGAGTAGTTATTGATGGCAATATCTTATGGTTTGAGGAGGCTTTAAGTTTTCACAACTGTGAAATGAACCAACCCTTTGGAACAAACTCCAAAGAGTTGGTTTTTTTTATGAGATGAATTATTGGCGAATACCCTCGAGCATTACAGTTAACTCAAGAGTTTCAGAGGCTTTACCCAGATTACGCGTGATTCCGAAATCTGCAAGACGTAAAGTCATCGTTCCTTCGAAACCGGTGCGATAGCCACCCCAAGGATCTTTTCCCTCACCAACTTTCACAATATCCATAGAAACCTCTTTTTCAACTCCATGAAGAGTTAATTTGCCTTTGACAACTCCATTGGTTTCAGTGTTGAAAACGATAGAATCGCTCACGAAATTTGCTGATGAAAAGTTGTCCGTATTGAGCAATCCTTCTGCACGAATATGAGAGTCTCTTTCAGCATGGTTCGTATTGACGCTTGTTGTATCAACTGTTATGCTGATTTTCGACTCATTAGGTTTTTCGGCATCGTAACTGTAGGTGCCTTCAAATTTGTCAAAACGCCCCATCATCCAAGATGTTCCTAAGTGGGAAATCTTAAAATTAACGGACGCATGCATTCCTGATGTGTCAATCTTGTA
>JAGRJO010000351.1 GCA_020442725.1 Lysobacterales bacterium | reverse complement strand
ATGACCAAGCAGCCGGCTTGAAAGCTCAGTTAAGCCAACCATTGCCACCTTTTGTTTCAAACTTCAAAGGCTTTAATTTGATTATTGATACATTGGATTTGGATTTCACACAAACCGATCCGGATAAAATGATAAAAGATTTGAAAGCAAAAGTATTGTTGGCAGTTGATAATCCAGAAGCAATCAAAGGAATGGCTACTATGGCTCTGCCAGAATTGAATAATTTAGGATTGGATATTGGTGGAGAAGCAGTTAACATTTCCAGTATGATGCCGGTTTCAGGGACACAAATTCCTGTGAATTTAGACCATGTATTTATGGCAATGGGTAAAGAAACGATTGGTGCTTCTTTAGGTGAAGGAACTGATAAAGTGCTGACCCAAGACGTCAAAGAAGGTGGACAAGCCAGTTTATTCACTATAGGTATCAATGCCGATTTTTATCAAAAAATGTTTGCCGGAATTGATACGGTTTCGGATAAATTACCACCGGATGCGCAGAAGCAACTCAGAATTCAAAAGACTCTGATGTCAGATTTGATTTGGTGGCAAAGAGAAGATGCGAGCATTGGTTTCAATGATAAAGGTCTGGAAATTAGTGCGGAAATTAAGTACTAAATACAGCTGATAAATAGCATTTTTATTAAAAAAGGCTGTCTTTAAACCTAAAGATAGCCTTTTTTGTTGCATATTTAAAAAATTTATATAAACCATTTTCTTAGTGGAAAATAATATTGTAAACTATCCGCTTAACCTGCAATAAAAGAAAACTCCCTGGAGAAGAAAATAATGAAATTAATAAATAAGTTAGCTCTGTTGGCATTGTTAGGCATGACTTTAACGGCATGTAAACAAGATACAGTCAAGCCTGAAGATCCTACTGATAAGCCGGAAGTGATTGAAACAGATGATACTGATAATCTAACAACCTATATGTTTAATGGTCAATCGTTTAAAGATATTTGTTGCGATCCTGAAGATTTAAACAATGCTGAAAGTTTGCTCTCACAAAGAATTATCAAATTTGCTTATGATCAATCAACGGTTGAAGCTGAGTACCAAGACTTGATTAACATCCATGCACGTTATTTAAGTGCGAATCCAACTGCCAAAATGGTTCTGGAAGGTCATGCTGATGAACGTGGTACGCCGGAATATAACTTGGCTTTGGGTGAAAGACGTGGTCAATCCGTTGCTAATTTGATGAAAGCACAAGGTGCTTCTGACAGCCAAATTTCAGTGGTGAGTTTTGGTGAAGAGAAGCCGGTTGCTCTTTGTAACGATGAATCTTGCTGGTCAGAAAACAGAAGAGTCAGAATCGTTTACACTGCCAAATAAGTGACAAAACCGAACTATCAAACTGATAGTTTGTCAAAATCTGAAAAACCCGGCTCA
>JAGRJO010000350.1 GCA_020442725.1 Lysobacterales bacterium | reverse complement strand
ACAAGTAAAACAATTGATCTGTCATGTCAGTTCCTTTTAATTTCTGATATTGCAAAAAATAAGGGCTTGAATGTATTTTTCAAGCCCTTCGGTTTTCTTCGTCTTAATCTTTAGACTTCTGCTTTAATCTTTTGCGTTCCTTCTTAATTTCTTTTTTCTTTTGCTTTCTTTTGTACTTCAGAAGCATAAAATACATTTCATCTTTTAAAAACAAACGCTTTTTCTTTAGTTCCTCGATATAGTCATCTGATGGTGTTTCAATTCCTTGTTGAATGCGCATCAATTCATCATCAACTTCGTCATATTCAGTAAAGAATCTGGCGAAATGTCCATTATTCATTTTTAAGTGTCTGATTTCTGCTTCAAATTCTGGAAATTCATGATGAAGATCGTGTTTTTCTCCGTACATTTTTACCCCTTGTGTTTAATTGTTAATAAAACCCTATGATACTTTTTTTTGATTTTGATTACATTGATTTGCATCAAATTTTTCAGATAATCTCCTGGACTAATAACCAAGGAACAACTGTAACCGCTAGCAATTGTGTTTCTCCTTGGCTCCATTTAAGTGCGTGTTCGTCTGTAACCCGAATGATTTTTTTTGAATCTAACCATTGTTTTAATTGTTCACTATCATCATTTTGAACAACGAGTGCAACATCAAGAATATCCAAATCTTTGCCTACAAGTATTAATACACCTTTGGCAAAAAAACGTTCGATTTCTTTGTAGTAAATAGGTGCACATTCCTGAGCCAGTTCTTCTTTGGTTTTTTGTGTTATTTGGTTCATAATGATTTTAGTTGATAGCAAACTCGTTTAATTTTACTTTTTTCAAAATCCGGAGACGTGCTTCTCTTAGTCCAGTCACTGATAGCGAATTGTTCATTGAGACTTTCATCCAACTTGAATTTTCGGTAATTGTTGGAGAATATGATTTCACCACCGGCATTCAGAAGTTTTTTACATGCGAGGAGCAGCTTGACATGATCTCTTTGAACATCCCAGTCTTCTTTTCTGGAATGCGAATTGGAGTAGGTCGGTGGGTCGACAAAAATAATATCAAATGTTTCTTTGCACGAAAATAAGTATTCCAAAACATCACTTTTTACTAGCTTGTGCTTTAATAAATCAATGTGATTGATTTTGAAATTTTCTTTTGTCCATTGCAAATAAGCATTCGACGTGTCCACACTTATTGATTTTTCTGCTCCACCCAAAGCTGCTGCAACAGTCACACTACCTGTATAACTAAACAAATTAAGGAGTGTTTTATCTTTACAATTGGCATGAATATAATCTCTCACCCAACGGTGATCGAGAAAAATTCCGGTATCGAGATATTGTTCAAGGTTGACTAGATATTTTCGACCGTTTTCAACAATTTTGAAGTTATGAGCGTTTGAGTTTTTC
>JAGRJO010000034.1 GCA_020442725.1 Lysobacterales bacterium | reverse complement strand
AATGGTACAGTTGATGAGAATAAAGTTACCTTGTCGTCTCTCTATACAACAGGAACAGACTTCCCTCCTTATTTTGATTCAAATCAGGTTCAGGTTAAAGAGTGGGGAGAGATTGAGCTTATCAAACTGAGCAATAACGAGATAAAAATGAAATGGACTCCCAATGTCGAACATTATGGTTTTGGAGAAGGTGAAATTGTGATGAATAGATTAACAAAAATAACAGGTATGAACTGTAGTTATTAAAACTTTATATTTCTTCGTGTTATCATTCAGACATGAAAATATCCATCGTTGCCAGTCGCTCGCAAAAAGCCCAAAATTCTCTGCGAATTCTGAAAAAGAAATATAGCGAATTTATCACTTCCTTTGAAGAAGCCGACGTCATAGTGGCATTGGGCGGTGATGGTTTTATGCTTCATACCTTGCATCGTTTTATTCCAAACTCCAAGTCGGTTTTTGGGATGCGAAGAGGTACAGTTGGTTTTTTGATGAATCGCTACTCCGATGACGATTTAATTGACAGAATCAAAAGCTCACAAGTCACAAATTTACATCCTTTGAAAATGGAAGCTACAACCACCAAAGGGAAACGCTATGAGGCATTGGCAATAAACGAAGTTTCATTACTAAGACAAACCCGTCAATCAGCACGAATCACAGTTTATATCAATGAGCAATTAAAAATCGAACAATTAGTCGGCGACGGCATTATGGTCGCCACACCTGCTGGTTCTACCGCTTACAATTTGTCAGCACATGGTCCTGTATTGCCTTTGGGCTCGGACATTTTAGCATTAACGCCCATCAGTCCTTTTCGTCCCAGGCGTTGGAAAGGAGCGGTGATTCCGGCAAGTGCAAAAGTGCGATTCAGCATTCAGGATTGCGGTAAACGTCCGGTGAGTGCGACTGCTGATAATTTTGAAGTCAGGGATGTTGATTGCGTACAAATTTACGAAGACAAATCCGTCAAACTGAAATTGCTTTTTGACCCGGAACATAATCTCGAAGATCGAATCATCAATGAGCAATTCATCATCTAAGTCAAAGGATAAGCCTGTTTACAATCCTTTTCTGGTGATCGCGGTCTCCTCACGAACACTGTTTGATTTGAGTGATGAGCATGAGATTTATTTAAACAAAGGTGTCGATGAATATCGTCATTTTCAACTTGAGCATGAAGATGAAGCCTTAAAACCCGGTGTTGCTTTTAATTTGGTCAGAAAACTTTTGGCAATTAAACATCCTGAAATTGGAACGCCGCTAGTCGAAGTGGTTCTGGTTTCCAGAAATAATGGTGATACGGGTTTGCGAATTTTTAACTCGATTCAACATTATGGGTTGTCGATAGAAAGAGCGGCTTTTTCCAATGGCAAGTCGCCTTATTCCTACCTGAAAGCATTTGGTGCTCATTTATTCTTGTCGGCTCATAACAAAGATGTTGAATTGGCATTGCAAGCCGGTTATGCATCGGCTCATTTAATGACTCGCAATATTGAGCTGGATTCAGATAGTGAATCTCAAGTCAAAATTGCTTTCGATGGGGATGCAGTGTTATTTTCCGATGAATCTGAAAAAATATACAAGCAACAAGGCTTGGAAGCATTTAAACAAAATGAACAAAAAAATGCTGAGATTCCGTTAAATGCAGGTCCATTCAAGCCGTTTTTAATCGCACTTCATCAATTGCAATCATTATTCAAAGTGGATGAAACTCCAATTCGCACCGCTTTAGTAACGGCTCGATCCGCTCCTTCTCACAAACGTGTGATTTTGACCTTGAGAAAGTGGGGAATTCGCATTGATGAAGCACTGTTTCTTGGTGGTTTGGATAAATCTGAATTTTTGCAGGCTTTTAAAGCGGATATTTTCTTTGATGATCAATTGGTTTATGTCAAATCAGCCAGTCGCAAAAAACTGACAACCGGTCATGTTCCGCACGGAATCGCAAATAATCCTCCTAACTAGTTTTTTTCTGTTTGAATAATTTCTTCAACGGTATAGAAAACTTTTTCAACCGAATTTCTGGCAAATTCACGATGTTCGTTATCTTGTTCAGAATTATTTGAAATAATTTCGACTTTATTTCCAGCCACTTTGACTTTACCTTGTTTCATTAACTCCTCCAAAATCGCTTTGTAGGTTAATGTGCCGGAAGCTCTGAGTTCACAGATGGTTTCAAAAGTGTTGAAAGAGCCTTTAAGCGGAACTTTTCCTGATTGATAATGCTTTTGTGAAGTCCACTTTAAATCTTCCAGAATCATTTTAAGTCTTTCAGGTTTGGAGTGCATGGCTTCACCACTAAGCAACTGCGGAATGTATCGCCTGTTGATTCCAGTACGGATTGACAATGTGACATTATTTGCTTGCGGATCATTGTTCTTAGCCTGCAAGACTAATTCTTCATCTAACAAAGTGAGGAAACGACTTCGAGAAAATCGAAACCTCAGAATTAGCTTAGCTATTGCTTGTGCTAAAACACGAAGAGTGTCGGAATCTGAATTTGTCGGTGAAGTGTTCATTTTGACTGCCCCTGAAATATGTGCAAATACACACACGAATTCTATTACAAATAAAATAAATGGCAAGAAACTGGCCAATAAAACAAATTTATTCCATTCAGCTTTCATTCATTGACATTTTTATAAACTGAGCACACTTCAATAAAACTCTATGAGGTAAGTTGTTATGAAAACTGTAAAAAAATTATTATCAGGTATTGCGATTTTATCTTTGGCGACAGCGGTGAGTGCAGGACGTTATGATTCTGATTATTCCTATGCCAGAGTTGTCAATGTCGAACCCATTTATGAAACCTATCAGATTCCTCAGGAAACTCAAGTTTGTACAAGGGATAACAGATACGACAGAAATCATGGTGACTATCGCACCCAAAGAGCCAGTGGCGGTGGAGCTATTTTAGGCGCAATTATTGGTGGTGCTATCGGCAACCGTTTTGGCAAAGGCAATGGTCGCAAAGCATCAACAGCTGCAGGAGTTTTTGTGGGTGCAGCTATAGGAGCGAATGCGGAAAAACATAATCGTGACTATCGCTATGGTAACAATCGTCACGATAATCGTGGTGGCTATTGCTACACAGAGACTGAATACATTCCGGAGCAACGCATTGTTGGATACGATGTGGCTTATGAATATGATCGCAAAGTTTATCACACAACCATGCAAAACCATCCCGGTGAACGTGTGAGAGTCAGAGTTGACGTGCAAGTTGCTGAGTATTAACAAATAAAATTTATTTTATTATTATCGCTCCTCCCTTTGCCCTCGAAAGAGGGCATTTTTTTGAGTCATCCTGAGCGTTTTAAATAAACCTTGTCATTCTGTAAAAGTTTATTATCAGCCAAGTCATTGTTTTAGTATTTTTTTGCTCCTTTTGTTCGTGCAAAAGGAGCGCAAAAGCACGCCCCGAACTCTCAACCTTCGGTTTCCCTCAATATTTCCGAAAATTTGGCGAGGTATTTGAACTCGCTTCGCTCAGACATAAATACCTCGTAATTCCAAATTCTCAAAAATATTTTCGGTGAGAGTTAAGGGGGAATTATTGCTTCGTTGGGAATTTTACTAACACCCAAAGCAGCGGCGAGCGTTAGCGCGTCCAGACAGAAGGGCGATGCTGCCTTTGCTTGTTATATTTTTGTACAAACTTTGTATAGCACTCGTTACATAGCCAAGTACTACCCCCATAAAAATAGCCACTTGACTCTTCTTCATTATCGGAGGCGAAGATAGTCCAGTAGCAAATAAGACAATGTTCATGATCGTCTGGTTTGTCATATTTTTTGAAGAACCAATTTTGCTGCCTAGCCCACTCAACATTGTTTTGAATGTCGGCAACCTTCCATTGCTCTCCGTGTATCTCTATTTGCTCAGCCATCTATTAAGAAGTATAACAATTCATTATATGTGCATCAATGCAAGATATTAATTATTTTGCGTATATTAATACACTCGTTTTAATGATTTTGATACTAACATACTGATTTTGTGGTGTAAAGCTGGTAGGTTGGGCTAAGTTTACGAAGCCCAACAAAATATTGAATCGATTTGTTGGGCTTCACTTCGTTCAACACTAACCTTGTATATTGGCTAAAGCCAACTACCCTTTTTTTATTTAAAAAAATGCAATCGTAAGGAGATACTTACGACTTTGTTCGTGGATTATGTCCATTCCACTCAGTATGACAGTTTTGTTGTACTGGTCGCACAAGCAAAAGAAACATTAAAAGCCGTTTATTTTGCAGTCTTTTTGAATCTATGTCAGAATACATCTCTCTAAAACTTCAGCAATAATTTCAAGTCACTTTTAGCATTTATGCCAAGTCAATTTCATAAAGTTTTTAAATTTCTCGATTGGGATTTTGATGTTTCAAATTACCGATTGACGCTGGCTTATGAGTTGGAAAATGTTGGTAAAGTTTGTGAAGAAATTGAGTTTCCTGAGTTTGATTTAGAGGTTTATCATTTCAGAAAAAATTCCATCGAAGCGACGTGTGATTTATTGCATTGGCTTGCCGGTGTGAGTTATTACAAAGCAGGTTTGGCGGAAGATATTGAATTTTCAGAAAAAAAACCATCTCAATCTGTGAGTCAGTTTATTCATAAAACCTGGAAAAATGGTTTGGCGGAAATGGCGTATCAGAATCAGGTTTCTTTGAAAAATTTGATGAATTTCCCGAGAGAGTTTTCAGGAGAAAATACGAAACCTGTGCAATTAAACTTATCCAATCGTGCATTAGTCCCTTTGGGTGGTGGTAAGGATTCATTGGTGACGATTGAAGAACTCAAGGTTGAGAAAAAGGATTTTAGTTTGTTTGTTGTGGGCTCATCAAAGCTGATATTGGAAGTGGCTGATTTTATTGATATACCTTTGATTCAAGTACAAAGGAAAATTGATAAAAAATTGATTGAGTATAATAAACAAGGCGCGTTCAATGGTCATGTTCCCATCACTGCAATCAATTCGGCGATAGCTGTTTTAACAGCTTTATTGTTTGATTTTAACGAAATTGTTTTTTCTAATGAGAAGTCCGCAGAGTTTTCAAATACAACTAACGACGATGGCGATGAGGTTAATCATCAGTATTCAAAAAGTTATGAATTTGAAAATGATTTTCAGGAAATCATTCGTACACAAGTCGCATCTGATTTGCGATACCATTCAAAGCAAAGGAACTTTTCTGAACTTGAAATCTTGAGAAAATTTTCTAAATATCCGCAGTATTTTTCAGTCTTTTCCAGTTGTAATCGAAACTTTCACATTGATGGTTCTAAAAATAAAAACAGCAAATGGTGTTGTGATTGTCCGAAGTGTCGGTTTGTGTTTTTGGGATTAGCTCCATTTGTTGAGAAGTCTGCTTTGCTGGATATTTTTGGATCAAATATGCTGAATAATGAAAACCAACAAAATGGTTTTGCCGAACTATTGGGCTTAAAAGGTATCAAACCGTTTGAATGTGTCGGCACTTTGGAAGAAAGCCAAACAGCTTTTCAACTCATCAAGGATAAAGATGAATGGTCTGGCGATAAAGTTGTAAAACAATTCAGCGAAATTTGTCCGAAAGCAGATGATGAACTGCTGCAAAAGTTGATGTCTGAATAATGAAACTCGAACAGTTAAATAACAAAAAAATCGCTATTTGGGGTTATGGCGTTGAGGGAAAATCTGCCGCTGAATATATACAAAGACACAATATCGAGTTTAGTATTTTGTGTTCGGCTGATGAAGCGGATGAAAAATATCATTGTGTGAATGAAAAGGTAACAACAGAGTTGCTCAATCAATTTGATGTTGTCGTGAAATCTCCCGGTATCAGTCCTTATCAGGATTTAATCCAAAATTGTAAAGCACAGTTCACATCACCGACGGCATTATGGTTTGCTAACGAGAAGCGTACAAATGTCATTGCGGTAACAGGAACTAAAGGCAAAAGTACGATTTCCAGTTTGTTGGCCCATGTCATTGCCGCTTGTGGGAAAACGGTTAATCTGGTCGGAAATATCGGACAAGCATTGTTGACTTCAACATCGGACTACGATTATGTGGTTTTTGAAGCCTCCAGTTTTCAAATTTTTGATGGCAATATTCATGCCGAAATTGCTTTGGTGAACAATTTATTTCCTGAGCATCTTGATTGGCATAAGGGTGAAAAAAATTATTTCCTCGATAAGCTGAAAATATTCGACTTTGCAGAAACTAAAATCATCAACGCAAACAATCAAAACTTGCAAAAATATGTGACTGACAAGAATCGAGTGGAATTCAACAGCAAAGTTGGGTTTCATGTTTTGAATAATGAATTGTATTTGAAAGATAAAGCCATTCTGAAAAGCTCAGAAATTCAACTCATCGGAATACATAATTTAGAAAATGTCGGAGCAGTATTAACGGTTTGTCAGCTCATCAATCTGGATTTGAACCAGTGTTTGGAAGCTGTGAAAACATTTCAGCCTTTAGCCCATCGTTTGCAATATCTTGGTAAAATCGGCAAGCATCATGCTATTAATGATAGCATTTCAACCACGCCGATAGCGACAATGGCAGCCTTAGGAACTGTTGACAGAAGTCGTACCATATTGCTGGTCGGAGGTTTTGATCGGGGTAACGACTGGACAAAATTTGCCGATTCGCTTAATGAAAGACCACCCAAATTATTGTTAATTTCGGGAGCGAATGGGGAAGCGATTTATAATCATCTGCAAAGTATCGATGCTAAATTTAGCTTCATGTATTGTAAAACGCTGGCTCAAGCCATTAAAATGGCTAATAAAAAATCAAATGATGATGATATTATTTTATTATCTCCGGGGGCTCCCAGTTTTGATCAATTCAAGTCTTATATTGAACGTGGAGATTTTTTTCAGCAAGAATTAAAGAAGTATGAAATTTAGCTTAGCAATTACATTAACTGTTTTATTTTCATTAGCGATTAATGCTCAAGAGAATAAGGAGTTTATTGTTCCTGAAGATTTGTTGAAACAAGTCGAAAGTGGAAATGATGAAATTGCTTATTTTGTGGCTTTGCAATTTTTGGAAGGTAACGACTCTTTTGCCCCGAATTATGATAAGGGAGTGGAGTGGCTAAAAAAAGCGGCTGAGTTGGGAAATCCTCATGCGATGTATGATTTGTCAGAAGAGTTAATTTATCAGGAAAAAGAAATGGAAGCACTTGATTGGTTGCTTAAATCATCTGAAAAAGGACATGCCGCATCATTTGAATCATTAGGGATGATGCATTACAACGGTCAGGCGGGTTTGGAAAAGGATTGCAATAAAGCATACAGTTTTTTTGAGCAAGCTCAACTAAGAAATCACGAGCTGGCATTTAATAATCATGCCTGGTTTTTGGCGACATCCCCTGATAAAAATTGCCGTAACCCTGAAAAAGCCTTGAAAATCATTTATGAATTGATGGCAATTTATGCCGGTGAAATGATTCCTTGGTTCGTATTGGATACAAAGGCAGCTGTGCTTGCGGCGGTTTCTGATTTTACTCAAGCGATTGAATTACAAGAATTAATTGTTAAAGAAGCCTCGGGTGATGGTGATTCCATGAACTCTTATAAAGAACGTCTTGAGAGCTATAAACAAAGAAAACCGTGGATTTCAAAGAATTAAACTACATATATATTGTTTGTGATTTGATAATAGGAAAATGGCACTAAAGATAACTGAGGAATGTATCAATTGTGATGTTTGCGAACCGGTTTGTCCGAATGAAGCAATTTACATGGGTGTGGAAATATTCGAAATCGACCCACAACTATGTACCGAGTGTGTGGGTCATTTTGACGAGCCACAATGTGTTGAAATTTGTCCGGTTGAGTGTATCCCAAAAGATGAAAATCACCCGGAAACTCCAGAACAATTACTGGAAAAATACAAAAGACTGATGGCTGAAGAACTATGAAAAAGATACTGACTTTATTGCTCGTTACACTCCAATTGGAAGCAAAACTGCCAAACAATCCGGCAATTGCTTCAGCTCACCCTTTGGCAACAGAGGCTGGATATGAGGTTATCAAACAGGGTGGAAATGCTTTTGATGCAGCAGTTGCTGTTAGCGCGGTATTATCTGTTGTTGAGCCTGAAAGTTCTGGAATTGGCGGTGGTGGTTTTTGGTTGTTGCATACTTCTGCTGATGGTAAAAACATATTTGTAGATGGTCGTGAAGAAGCTCCTAAAGCGGCGCATCGTGATATGTATCTGGATAAAGATGGCAATGTTGATCGAGATTTAGCAGTTAATGGTCCATTGGCAGCCGGAATCCCTGGAAATGTTGCTGCGATGGCGTATGTTAATGAAAAGTATGGAAAATTAACCCTTGCTCAGAATCTGGCTCCGGCTATCCGAATTGCTCAACAAGGCTTTCCCGCGTATGAAAAATTTATCCGTGGACTGAAAGAAGAAGAGGAGTTCATCAGACGCTATCCGTCAACAATGAAAGCCTATTTCATCAATGGAGAAAGGATTCCTCAATTGGGCGAAATTATCAAACAGCCCGATATGGCGACGACTTTACAAGCTATTGCTAAAGACGGAAAAGCCGGATTTTATGAAGGAAAAGTCGCTAAAAAGTTTATAAAAGCGGTTAAAAAAGCCGGTGGCAACTGGACTTTGGAAGATTTGAAAAACTACAAAATTGTTCTTAGAGAACCTATTTATACAACTTATCGTGATAAAAAATTAGTCACTGCTCCGCCACCATCTTCCGGCGGAATAGCACTGGCAACGATGCTGAATATTTTATCGGGTTGGGATTTAACAGAGATGAAGAGGGATGAACGAATTCATTTAATTGTAGAGTCCATGCGCAGAGCTTATCGTGATCGAAGTGTGCATTTAGGGGATCCTGATTTTTTTGATGTTCCGGTGGAAATGCTGGTCAATCCTTATTATGCAGATGGGTTGAGAGCAACAATCCGTGAAGACAAAGCGTTGCCAAGCGACTATCTTCCGGGATTAGCAGAATTGCGTGAAGGCAATGATACCACTCATTTTTCAATCATTGATACCGAAGGGAATTTGGTTGCAGTCACTCAGACTGTCAATACTGTTTTTGCTTCCAAGTTTGTTGCTGATGGCACCGGTGTTTTGCTCAACAACGAGATGGATGATTTTTCAGCTAAGCCTGGTGAACCGAATGCTTATGGTTTGATTGGTGGCGAAGCAAACTCCATTCAACCCGGGAAAAGACCGTTATCCAGTATGACACCGACTTTTGTTATTGGTGAGGATGATGTGGCGGTATTAGGAACTCCCGGTGGCAGCCGAATAATAACCATGGTATTGCTTGGTCTTTTGGATTATTTCGATGGGAATGGAGTGAGTTCATGGACGGCATTGCCCAGATATCATCACCAATATGTTCCTGATATTTTGTTTTATGAACCCGGCGCGATTGACGCTGAAACACTTCCCGGGTTAAAAGCTCGTGGACATCAATTAAAAGAATTGGATCACACTTGGGGAAATATGAACGCAGCTCATTGGAATAAGAAAACCGGCCAAGCCGAAGCAGCAACCGACCCTCGAGGAGAGGCTGCTGTTCGATGAAACTGATTTCGTTACAAGGAAACTCACAAATGCTGGATGCCGGAGCCATGTTCGGCAATGCACCGAAAGCATTATGGTCTCGTTGGGTTGAGACCGATGCGTTAAATCGAATGAGTATTGCCTGTCGTTGTCTGTTGGCAACAGACTTTAATGGCAAGAATGTATTATTTGAAACAGGTATCGGAGCATTTTTCGAGCCGAAATTAAAACAAAGATTTGGCGTAAAAGAACCTAACCATGTTTTACTGGATTCTTTGAAACAGCATGGAATGACTCATGAAGATATTGATTTTGTTGTACTCAGCCATCTTCATTTTGATCATGCCGGTGGATTATTGTCAGCTTATGAAGATGGTAAAGAACCGGAATTGTTATTTCCGAATGCCAAATATCTGGTTTCTGAAAAACATTGGCATAGAGCGATTAATCCACACCCGAGAGATCGCGCATCATTTATTCCCAAATTAAATGCATTGCTCGAACAATCCGGACGTTTGGTTTTTGTCAATGATTCCAGTTGTGATTCACTTCCGGGAGTGACTTTTGAGTTTACCGATGGTCACACGCCCGGCATGATGCATTCGACCATTGCTGATGTGGTTTTCTGTGCAGATTTAATACCGGGAAAGGCTTGGATTCATGTGCCGATTTCTATGGGTTATGACCGATTTCCTGAGTTATTGATTGATGAAAAGACCAATTTTTTAAATGATCATTGCCAATTGAATCATCGTTTTTTCTTTACTCATGACCCCGAAATCTCTGTTGCAAAAGTGCAACTCAATGATGGACGTTTCAGTACAACCGATGAACAAAAAATTCTATTAGAGGAAAGATAACATGTTACATATCACAGGACTATATGCTTCAATTCTTGGTTTATTGATTATATTCCTTGCATACAAAGTTGTAAATTTCCGTAAAACCAAGCGAGTCGGAATAGGTGATAATGGTGATAAACTTGGAATGCGAGCGATTCGTGTTCACGCCAATGCCACTGAATATATTCCGATGCTAATTATTTTGATGGCAATTTATGAGTTGAATGGCGGTGCTGTGTTGGCATTACATATCATAGGAATTATCTCCGTTGTTGCCAGAATTTTGCATGCATTTGGACTTTCCGGTTCATCAGGGATTTCTTTTGGTCGATTTTATGGAACTGCTATAACCTGGGTTTCAATTGTTGGATTATCATGCCTCAATATTTATCAATTTCTTCTTAAAACAATTTAATTTATGAAAATTTCAAAATTTATGCCGTTGCTTTTGAGCACGCAATTTATCGCATGTGCACAAACTGTCAGCAATGAATCTGTAAAAGCAACCAATGCTCCTTTGAAGGTTGAATCTCCGGAATGGTGGTATCAACAAGGACAGAATCGTGTTAAACAATTATCACAGAAACAAAATTTTCCGATGAAGGCCAAGAATGTCATATTGTTTATTGGCGATGGCATGAATATCAGCACGATAACTGCGGCACGGATTTTAGAAGGTCAAAGACGAGGGGAAAGTGGGGAAGAAAACCAACTGAGTTTTGAAAAATTTCCGCAAACGGCATTATCAAAAACTTATAACACCAATCTGCAAACTCCTGATTCAGCTGGAACCATGTCGGCAATGATGACGGGGATTAAAACAAAAGGTGGTGTGATTTCTGTGAATGGTAACGTCAAAGTTGGAGATTGTGACTCAGGCAAAAATAACAGCCAAATTACTTTGCTTGAACAAGCTGAAAAACTTGGAATGAGTACAGGAGTGATTTCTACAGCCCGTTTAACACATGCGACACCGGCGGCAACTTATGCGCATGCAGTGAGTCGTGGTTGGGAGTCGGATAGCGAAATTCCTGAAATTGAAAGAGAAAAAGGATGTAAGGATATTGCCAGTCAATTGATTGATTTTAATTATGGTGATGGAATCGAAGTCGCAATGGGGGGAGGACGCCAGCATTTTATTCCTAATGAAATGAATGACCCCGAATATCCAAATAAAAAAGGAGTCAGACTGGATCAAAGAAATTTGATGCAAGAGTGGAAAGCTAAACATTCCGATTCGCAAGTGGTTTGGAACAGCGAACAATTTAATGCTCTTGATACCAAAAAAACGAAACATTTGCTTGGTTTGTTTGAACCATCACACATGAAATATGAGCATGATAATCCAAAAGATCAATCCGGTGAGCCTAGTTTGTCAGAAATGACTAAGACATCGCTGGACATTTTGAAAAATACAGAGAAGCCTTTTTTCCTGATGGTTGAAGCCGGCCGAATTGATCACGCCCATCACGCCGGAAATGCTTATCGGGCTTTAGTTGATACCATAGAACTCAGTAATGCGGTTCAGACTGCCGTTGAAAATGTCAATTTGAACGAAACTCTGGTTATTGTTACCTCCGATCACTCTCATACTTTCAATATTTCAGGCTATCCTCAAAGAGGGAATCCTATATTGGGTTTAGTCAAAACCCCTGATAAACAAGGAAATGTAATCGGTCAACTCGCAAAAGATGATCAAGGAAAACCCTATACAACATTATCCTATGCTAATGGTCCGGGATATGTGAATGGCGATAACCGACCGGATTTGTCTCATGTTGATGTTACAACTCCGGATTATAAACAAGCAGCGACAATTCCTT
The DNA here is from genome assembly GCA_020442725.1 of Lysobacterales bacterium. GTDB lineage: Bacteria > Pseudomonadota > Gammaproteobacteria > Xanthomonadales > Marinicellaceae > NORP309. Next base: position 1,873 of record JAGRJO010000034.1, on the reverse strand, counting down.
TGTATTCAGAAACCCACAGCGGTGAAGATGTGGCAATATTTGCCATAGGTGCAGGTAGTCAGTTGGTTCACGGTACCATAGAGCAAAATGTGATTTATCATATCATGCGACATGCGTTAGATCTTTAATAGATTTTATACTCATTATGAAGATTATGACAAATGTTACTTCGAGTTAACAATTGTTGACAGAAAGCACCGATGGGTCACATTGACTTATATTAGCAACTGCTTTAATATGAACCATTTTTGGTTGGAATACATGATAGAGAGAGGTGGTTTATGATGAAGAATGATAGAATTCTTTCGACAGCAGGAATTTGCCCGAGTAATGCAACAAAATTAAGAACCTATTGTAATCTAATACGTGGAAGCTTAACGGACAACTGGTTATTTGCCGATGAATTTGTTGATTGTCATGTTTGCTTTGTTCGTGATGATTACACTGAAACCCTTGCCAATAGCAAAGGCTCTGATGCACAGGTTTTTGTGGTTATAAACAAGACTGCAAAAGTGAAAATCGATGGAGAAAAATTTAAATATTAAATTGATCCTCCTCTCAATGCAACCAAAATTCGTGGAGTGTTAAATAGGATATCCAAAGAATTTCAATTCAAGCCAATTGGTAATGAAGAAACTCAAGAACCAAATCATTCCGAGAAAAAATCAGTAGCCAGTCGCTTTAAAACCGCATTTGAGAATATAAGAAGTAATTTCCTTGGTCGAAAAGGTCGGGAAATGGCCCAAAAGGAGCAAGACCGTAAAAAACAATTTATCAGTCGCATCACCCAGAAAATTCAGCTTGAGCAAATTAAATTAAAAAAAGTGGTATTTTTAGGCAGTCCGGGATCAGGAAAAACAACCGCTTTACAAACTGTATCTGGTGGAACAGCCTTGAGTTCCGAAGTTGCAGCCACAGATATTGTTGCTAAAGACAAGGAAAAAACCACAGTTGGTATTGATTACTCTGAGGTACAAGTCAATGATGGCTTAAAGTTACAACTATTTGGAACACCCGGGCAGGTTAAATTTAATTTTCTATGGGATGTAGTTGGAAAGTCAGCAGATGCATTTGTGATATTAATGGATTTATCGCGACCTGAGCCAATGATGTACTTAAAGTTCTATCTGAGATTTTTACACACCGAGATTGGAAATTCCAAAAATGTATTTTGTGCACTCACTCATTGCGATTTGTTTCCGGGTGATTTGGCTACATTTAAAGATTTAATTGAAAGTGAGTTTCCTAAATTGTCAGGAATCTATAACATTGACCCTAGAAATAAAGAAGATGTCTTAATTTTGCTAGAGGATGTTGTCGAAAATCTATCTTCAGAAAATTTTATTCAAGTAACTGAAAACAAAGGGGATATTGAAGACTCAAAGGGATTGAAGTTGATAAAATCATAACATTTTGGTGATATTGGATTAATTTGTTGTATCTAACAATTTTTGTGACGAAGCTCACATTTAATCTATGTTTCGCTTTGCAAAGCGTGATTAATCATATAACATTATAGAGACCTTTGCTTGATTGATTAAAACTTCTGATTTTTTCGATTTTCGATAAAAACCACTATTTGTTCCGATTTTCTTAATCCCGACTAGCTTTTTGAGGGCTAATCGGGGTGTTTTGCCATATTTCAGGCACAACTATTTTGTATTTTTACCGCTCTTTTAAGGTTATATGCCATGGCAGCAAAGCCTATTGATGTATGTAATTGCATTAATCCTCCATGTCTGGCTTTGGCAATGCCATAATGTAGCTTCAGAATGCCGAACACACTTTCAACACGGTTCCTAACTTGAGACCTCCAAGTATTTGCCAGCCTTTGTTTCTCAGTCAGAGGCTTGTTGCGGTGGGCTCGCTCGTG
>JAGRJO010000349.1 GCA_020442725.1 Lysobacterales bacterium | reverse complement strand
TGCTTGTCATAAACACCTCTGTTTAAATGGTTTATAATAACCTTTTCAGATGTGTCCGTAAAATCGGGGTAGAACCCCTATATTGACTATGGTTTCTTGATTGAAGTCAAAACAGCTTACTGATATATGATGTGATTCAAGTGGTTTAATGACACTTGAAATAATCAAAAGGCTCAAGGCAGTCATTGCATTTGTATAAGGACTTACAGGCAGTTGAGCCGAATTGACTGATGAGAACAACATTTTTTGACCGACATTGCGGACAAATCACTTCACCTTTGGGGCTGGGAGGCATGATTCCGTATTCAAATAAAGCTTTTTTACCTGCTTCGGTGAGCCAGTCGGTCGTCCATGCCGGAGAAAGCTGAGTGATGACTTTAATCTCTTTATCAAAGTTATTTTCTAAGACTTCGATAATATTCTTTTCCATCAAATCCATTGCCGGACATCCGGAATAAGTCGGCGTGATAGTCACTATAATCGCTGTATCGTTTTCTTCAACTTTTCGAATCACACCCAAATCATAGAGAGACAATACCGGAATTTCCGGATCGGTGACTTGAGAAAGGAGTTGTTCTATTCTGCTTGACATAATATAAAAAACCTAGTGAAAATTAGCAATAAAAGGTTAAAATCTAACAATCAAATATTATAAGTCAATAACTCCAAAGAGTATGGATAAAATTAAAACATGTTGTGATAATATAAATTGGCAATTCATTCAGGATGCAGGACATGCAAGGGGCTGTGAATTCACTTATGGAAAATGCACGAATTGCGGAGCTGATTTAATCCATCTATTTCACACAATCAGGAACGATGACGGATACTACCAAATTGTAAGCCCTGAGTTTGTCTCTCAAATTCAATCCCTTGAAGGCAACGAACTCAAGCAGTTTATGAAACTATGGTATAATGATTTGTAATAATTCGAGAATTAAATTATTCCTTTGTTTAACTTTGTGCTTCTCTGAGGTTCTCTGCGTTCCTTAAAAATCACCACTCACAATTCGGATAGGCTCTTTGTAAAAACTGCATTTCGCACAGCATTTTACCCAGATATTCACTATGATGTCCTTGTAGTCCACCAGTGGCTTTCCAGCCGGATGGAGGGATTTCCAATGGCGTGGAAGCTAAAAGTCTTTTCACATCGCTTTCCCACTTGGTTTTGAGTTCCTGGTGATTAGCGGCTACACCTTCATCGACCAATTGTTGCAACGAATCACTACTTTCAAACAATTCATGATGATAATGCCATAATTGAGTCAGGGCTTTTTGTAAGCGATTAAAACTTTCTTCTGTTCCCAAAGCCATGCGTTTCATCCATAATTCACTGCGTTCCAGATGATATTTAACTTCTTTTAAAGACTTTTGAGCAATTGCTGCCAGTTTTTCGTTTGAGCTGTTAGAAAGCAGTTTGTATAAATGCACATGATAAACATCCATAAAATACTGACGAAACATGGTTTGAGCATAATCACCGTTTGGC
>JAGRJO010000348.1 GCA_020442725.1 Lysobacterales bacterium | reverse complement strand
TCAGGTTCATACAAAGACTTACCAACAGCGTAACCGGATGCGGCAATAAAGGTGTTGGCAATCCCTCCTCCCACGATTAGCTGATCAACTTTTTTGGATAAACTTTCAAGAACAGTTAATTTGGTTGAAACTTTTGAGCCACCGACAATCGCCAGCATTGGTCTTGCCGGATTATCCAGAGATTTGGCTAAAGCATCCAGTTCTCCTGCAAGCAATGGTCCGGCTGCTGCTACCGGAGCAAATTGTGCTACACCATAAGTTGATGCTTGTTTCCTGTGAGCGGTTCCGAAAGCATCCATAACAAACACATCACAGAGTTTTGCCATTTTTTTAGAAAGCTCTTCATCATTGGCTTTCTCGCCTTTATTAAACCGAACATTTTCCAGCAAGACCAATTGTCCGGGAGCAACTTCCACACCTTTCAGCCAATTCTTGACCAATTCGACGGGTTGTCCTAACGCATCAGTCAAATAATCAGCTACAGGCTTTAAGGAAAACTGATCGTCATACTCTCCTTCTGTTGGACGACCCAAATGCGACATCACCATAACCGCTGCTCCTTGTTCAAGCGCCAGCTTAATTGTTGGCAGAGATGCTAAAATTCTTTTATCACTTGTGACCTTACCATCACTAATCGGCACATTCAAATCCTGACGAATAAGTACACGTTTGTTTTTCAAGTCTTGGTTTTGCATTTGTAGTATTGTCATGATGAAGATTTCCTGATATTTAACCTGAGTATTTTTGCTTATATCTAGTGTTTCTTCAAGCTAATATTCATAAACAACAATCAAAGGTTTTTATATTTTGGATAAGTAAAATTGATAAATGTAAGATGCTTAAATGTTGAATAGTAAGACATTTATTTGTCAAGTAAGAGCTTCCACCAAGAAATTGTTGTTTTGTTGCCGTTTTTGATACTTTGACTGTTTCTGCTTTGTTTTGTAAAATCACCTCTTAACATCAGGAGTCATAATTTCCAATGTCTTTCGACAACATCAAACAACAAAAACTGAGACAAGTTCAATACCTCGCTCAACAAAGACAAATTATACAAGCACTAGTTCTTTCAAAAGAACTCACCGAAGAGTATCCCAATTTTGATCAGGCTTGGTTTAGCAGAGCTTTTTTATTATTTCAAAACAATGATATTGAGGGTGCTGTCGCAGCCATTAGCAAAGCCAGAGAAATCAACCCGAATGACATTTCATACGCTTTTCAGGAAATAATGATGTATGAAGCATTGAATCGAACTGATATTGCATTTCCATTAGCTCAAAAACTAGCCGAGAAATCTCTCAATAACAACCGAATGTATGAAAAAATAGCTGAAATTCTGGAAACTAATGAGGATTTCGAAGCTGCTTTGAAACTCTTCCGGCATTTAAGCACCGTCGAACCGAATAAAACAGCCTGGCTCTTAAAACAAGCCAGCGTTCTACAAAATCTTGGTAATATTGATGAAGCGATCCGGTTAACAGAAAATGTTTTAAAAATAGAACCATACAACCCTGACGGACTTTATTTACAAAGCC
>JAGRJO010000347.1 GCA_020442725.1 Lysobacterales bacterium | reverse complement strand
ACTATATTCACCATCTAGCATATCGAATACCGGTTTTAGTTTATTATCTTCGAGGTAGCCGGTAATTTCGGCAACTGATATGATTTCATCAATTTCATCTTGCGGCAGTCCTACGACTTTAGTCAGTTCCAGAGAACCATATTTGACAGCTTCGGCAAGATGTGAATAAACCATGTTGAGGTTGATATCACGTTCTTCGGCAATATCTTCCGGAGTGTGTCCCTGATTGAAAAGATAAATGGTTTCTTTACTGTTATCACTGAGTCTGGCGTTAACATCTTGCTGGTTGTCGAATTTATTGATTAAAGCACAAAAACGGTCACCATACTTTTCAGATTTGAATTCACCGACGCCTGTAATGTACTTGAACTGATCTTTGTCGGTGGGTCTGGATTTGACCATTTGCAGCATGGATGCATCGGTAAAAATAATGTATGGAGGCACACCTTGCTCGGTGGCTAATTCGGTGCGAAGTTCTTTCAATGCTTTCCATAACGGTTGGTCATAGTTTTTCAACTCATAATCGCTGGCATGTTCTTCCTTGCTAACTGTTTTCTTGGTTTTCTTAGTGACTTTCTTTATGAAGAATTCGTCATCACCATTAAGCAGTTGTTCGCACTTATCGGTGAGATTGAGCGCATTGTGCTGTTCTTCGTTGATAAGCAAGTATTGATGAGTAATGAGTTGCCTGAAAATCGTTCTCCAGCAACCTTTGGTTTCATTCCCACCGACACCGAAAACACTGAGCTTATCATGTCTGTTTTCAAGAATTCGCTCATCTTTTTTACCTGTCAGAACATCAATCAGGTACATAATTCCGAATCTTTCTCCAGTGGCTTTTACAACAGATAAAGCAGTTTTGGCAGATTCGGTGACGTTGATTTTTTCCGGTGGATTGAGGCAATTATCACAATTGCCGCAAGGTTTTTCCATTTCCTCACCAAAGTAAGCGAGAAGAGTTTGTCTTCGACAGGAGCTTTGTTCGCATAAGTCTATCAATGAATCGAGTTTATTGTTGAGAACTCGTTTATGTGCGTCCTCAGCATTGGAACCGGTGATAAACTGACGTAGCAATACCACATCTTTGTAACTATATGCCATCCAGGCATTCGAGGGCATTCCGTCACGACCGGCACGCCCGGTTTCCTGATAGTACGATTCAATATTTTTAGGTAAGCTGTAATGAGCCACAAATCGCACGTCCGGTTTGTCGATTCCCATACCAAAAGCGATTGTCGCAACAATAATTATATTATCCTCTGCAAGAAATCTCTTTTGATACTCCGCCCTTTTGGCTGAACTCATTCCGGCATGATAGGGCAGAGCATTTCGACCTTTTTTGTTGAGGAAGTCGGCAGTTTCTTCGACTTTTTTACGGGAAAGACAATAAACAATCCCTGAATCATTGGGATGGTTGTTTTTAAGAAATTTATTCAGTTGCTGAAAACCACTTTCTCGTTCTACGATTTCATATTTAACATTTGGACGATCAAAACTGTTAACAAAAATTTTGGTGTTTTGTAATTTTAATTGCTTAACGATTTC
>JAGRJO010000346.1 GCA_020442725.1 Lysobacterales bacterium | reverse complement strand
ATCTTTTGTTTTCTACGAGATCCAATAACCCCTCAGCTTTATTGATATAGAGTTCTTCTTGTTCAAATTTGGCTTGTTGATACAGGGTTCCGGCTAATGTAATGTAACTGCTGAACATGCCGGAAATATGATTGTCTTTTTCAAAATCTGTTAAAGCTAAGCGGATGTACTTTTCAGCATTGATATAATCTTTTGCATAGTTGTAAAGATAGCCCAGATTATTGTCAACTCGCGAAATACGGCTCTTGTCATTGTTGTTTTTCTCAAGAAGTTTTCGTTGTTTCAATGTGCTGTCTATCGCTTTGTCAAACTCACTTTTTTGTAAGAAAATAGTTGCTTGCAGATACAACAGTTTTTCAGTGATTTTGGTGTTTTTCAATTTGTCAGCCAATATTAGAGCTGATTCAATCAGTGCTTCAGCTTCAGAAGATTGCTCGGAATAAACCAATACATTGGCTTTAAGGGATTGTATCCAAAGATTTAGTTCTTCATCCTGGACATTTTTAACTGAAAGAACATCTAAAATTGCTGATGCGGAGTTGTAATCAGAGGATAAAATCTGTGCTTCTGCCATGCGAATCCAGGCCAAATCAAAGGCTGAATCTTGGTTAATGGCCGTTTGAAAATAATCGATGGCTTTGCTGTAGTTTCTGTTTGTACTTTCTTTTAATCCCCGCAAAAAACTTTCCAAAGCAAAACTGTCATCAGATAAATTTCTATTGAAATCAGAGTTAGTGTCCTGCTTGTTTATTTTGAGTTGTTCTCTGACCCAGTTGTTAGTTTGAGAAAAAAGAGCCTTGTAATCACTGGTTGTTATTTCTTTCTTAATATCAATGTCTTTGTAATTTTTAAGTTGCAACTGGGTAATTTTTTTATCGTCTATTTCCGTCAAATCAACCAATAAAATATAGTCCAGTTGTTTGCTATCTTGTAATTCAATGGCTGCTTTTTGCTTATCCGTTTGAGTGAACCATGTTGATTGAGGTGAGAGTGATAGAATCTGCGGGTTTTTATCCAGTAAATTTGATAAATAGGAAATACCCCCGATTTTGATAAATTCATCCCCCTGAGCTGATGGAATGACCGCCAAATTGAAAGGTTTACTTTGAATGCTGTGTTCCGGTTGTTGATTGGAACCAAAAGGGTAAAAATACAATAATACAATCAAAGGAATCAAACTGACTGAGGCAATGGTTTTTTTCCACTTTTTTAGTTCGTTTCGCCGGTCTTTAATTTCTGTGACTTTGGGGATGAATTTATAACCAATTCCTCGAACAGTTTCAATAAACACTTCATCCGGGTGATGATCGGATAATGCCTGCCTGATTCGTTCAATTTGTTTACTGAGAGTGCCGTCGGTGACAATTTGATTGTCCCAAGCTGATGCAATCAAATCATCTTTGGGTACTAATTTGTTATGGTTCTCAACTAAAGTTACAAGCAGTTTGTAGCCTTTTAAGCCGAGTTCTAAGCGATTATTTCTATGATACAAGCTTAATTCTTCCGGTTTCAGAATGAAATCAAAAAAAGTATAAGAATGTGTCATTG
>JAGRJO010000345.1 GCA_020442725.1 Lysobacterales bacterium | reverse complement strand
TGGAATGAGTTGTTTATATGATTCATTGACTTGTGATAGAACAGACTTTTCGAGATTCTTTGCAATACATTTAATAGCATCGGAGTTCTCGCAAAATTCAATGTTACTAATCTCAGGAAGGTTTTCATAGGCATCATACCATCGAGGAAAATCTCCGGAAATAGGATTGATAAGTTTGTCTTCAGTGAGTTTTTTGAGCTTTTCAATACCGCCGGCATCGAATTCAGTTTCTGACAATTTCGACCAAAATGAATCGTATAAATGAATCATGAGTAAAGTTTATTTGATAGCTATAAAAGATGAGAAATTAAAACATTGAAACCACTTGTATATTTTCATGAAACCTATATCAGATAATCGTTGGGTAATTTCTCCCTCGGAATCGGGAACCAATACATCTTTCAATGCTTGCCTTTTTTGTTGAATTTCCTTGTTCGAATATCCATTGATTTTTTTATAAGCATGATAGTGATCAATCATAAAATCATCCGTTGCGTTACAACCGGAAACTTTTTCTGAGAGGATAAAAATTCCTCCATTATTTAACCCTGCGAATATATTCTCAATGGCTTTTTGTCGTTGATTTTGAGGTAGAAATTGTAAAGTGAAATTACTCACAATAACTGAAGCATTCTCCAATTTATGTTTCAGAATATCATCTTGATGAACTACTATTTGTTCGTCCAGATTTTCTTTATTCACAATCGCCTGACATCTTTTTATCATGGCTTCAGAAGTGTCAATAGCATGAATCGTACAATTTTTTTTCTCAATTGCTTTGGCAATAGTGACCGAAACAGCTCCTAAGGAACAGCCTAAATCATAGATATTGCTGTTTTCCCGAGTGTATTTCATCGCAAACATGGCAATGGATTTCAATATGGTTTCATAGCCGGGAACAGAGCGTTGAATCATATCAGTAAAAACTTCAGCAACTTGCTCATCAAAAGCAAATGCTTTGACGGACTCAAACTGTTTTTCGAAAAGAGTGTCTTTGTTTTGTTGATTTGTTTTCTGCATGGGGCGATATTTTATGTAATAATATCTCAAATAGAAAACCTAAATAAGAATTTATGAAAAGATATGCTTTAATCACGGGAGCTTCAGCCGGTATTGGCAAGGAGTTTGCTTATCAACTGGCTGAAAGTGGTTGGAATTTACTATTGGTCGCACGCAGAGAAGAGTCATTAAAGGAAATTTCTGAGGATTTAATCACAAAATATAGCATTGATGCCCGATATTATATAGCCGATTTGTCAGAGGAGTCACAACCGCAGAAAATTTTTGATTTTTGCAATTGTGAGAATTTGAATATTGCTATGCTGGTGAATAATGCCGGTTACGGAGTACCGGGTGATTTTGAAAAAAGTGATTGGAAAACGCATAAAGATTCATTGCAAGTGATGCTCAATAGCGTTGTTGAGCTTTGCCATTTGTTTTACCCTCAAATGCTTGAAAACGAATATGGTAGAATTATCAATGTGGCTTCTCTGGCAGGTTTTGCACCACCAACAGCAGGACATACTTTGTATGGTGCGACGAAGTCCTTTTTGATTCGATTTTCACACAGTTTGAATTTGGAAGGAAAAGAGAAAGG
>JAGRJO010000344.1 GCA_020442725.1 Lysobacterales bacterium | reverse complement strand
CCGGTGATAACAAACAAATTATTATTCCTAATGGACAAATAACCTCGGGTTCAATCGTCAATTATTCTGCCAACGATACAAGACGAATCGACTTTGTAATCGGAGTTAGCTATGACGATGATTTAAAACTGGCAAGAAATACCATGTTGGAAATCATGCAGGAACATCCTTTGGTTCTTGAAGACCCTGCCCCATCAGCAGCTGTAAACAAACTGGGAGCGAGTTCGGTCGATATTAATGTTCGACCTTGGGTCAAGACTGAAGATTACTGGACGGTTCATGCTGAATTGTTAGAACGATTCAAAGTCCGGTTGGAAGAAGTTGGGTGTAGTTTTCCATATCCGCAGACAGATGTGCATTTATACAGGAATGAATCGTAATTTCTAGAAGTTAAGAAAAAAGAAACCAGATGAACCGCTTGTTATTGGTTTCAACAAGCGGTTTTTTTATTTTTTAAACATTGTCCTATCAAAATAGCCATTGTCGTGTTTGCAAATAAGCGAATAAAAAATGCGGAGAGCAAACATGATAAGAAAACTCTTTTTAATACTGATACTGGCAAACACTTCTGCTTTTTCGGCTCCTTATAATAGTGGAGCACAAATTGCAGCGAGTGTGGGATTGCCCGGAATTGATGCCAGTAACCAAATAGCAGGCCCTTTTATTGGTCAGCAAAATACGATTTATTACTTAGGAAACGCAGGGTTGATAACATATTTTCATCCAACGCAGTATTTTGCTTATTTCGGTGAGCTTCAAGGCGATATTGTTAAATACAAATACATGTTGACACCACAAGGTCAATACGTCATTAACGACTACAATCAGTCCCAACAAGTGAATGTTTTACCGAATGATGTTTATCGTTGGCCTCATGCCAATGCTGTTGCTCAGGTATTAGTTCAATACTTGATGGCAATTAAACAAGGAATGATTGCAGCACCATCTCAATCAACTGATTGGAACACTATGTCACAGATTAGTTCTGATATGCACAAATCGACAATGTCTATTCTTGGTCGTATGGGTGATGACGGATGCACACAGTATTACGATGGCGTTTATTATCTGGGTTGTTGGTGATAGTGAGGAAAAAGATGATGAAAAAAATAGTTATTCTCACGTTCTTAATATTTATCAATCAGGTATTTGCTGTGAATTTAGGTTCTTTGGATACAACATTCAGCAATGATGGAGTTAGCGATGGTTGGTTGTTGGATGGAGTCACCGGAGGAAGTGTGAGTGGACAATCAATAGCAGTGGACCGACAAGGAAGAATTCTGGTAGCTGGAGTAGAGGTCATTTTTGGGCAGGGTTTAAGAGTTATGGTCAGAAGATATTTGCCTGACGGAACCTATGATAACACCTTAAACTCAGCAGGATTGGGAAGTGTATTAAATAAGCCTTATTCAAATAATATTGTTAAAGTAGGATTGGAGCTTGATGAGTTTAATAACTTTTTCCTGGCATACTCCTATAACAGTTGTGAAGGAGTAGATACATGCATTGATACTTTTGTCTATCATATTTCAGAGTCGGGGGCTGTTTTAGGAGGAGCATCAATATCCTTTGATGCCGGTTCTGTTGTATCGTCACAAGAT
>JAGRJO010000343.1 GCA_020442725.1 Lysobacterales bacterium | reverse complement strand
TGTTTATGCTCCGAAACCAATTAATTCCTTTGCAAAGAATGTTAATTTCAAACCACTATCAAGAGATGGCTTTCTTTGTGATTTATACAATTGTGACGCAGTTCTTGCAAATGCTGGCTTTGAGTTGAGTTCAGAAGTGATTAGTTTAGGAAAACGATTACTGGTTCGACCATTAGATGGACAGGTTGAACAACACTCCAATGCTATCGCTTTGGAAGCATTGAAATATGGAAAAACTATCAAAGCGTTGAATTCTCGATATATCAATAACGAATTGGATTTAGCGGAACGAGTTCAGGTCAATTATCCCAATGTTGCTGAGTACATTGTGAAATGGATAAAAAATGGTATGCTTCAAAGAGATGAAAATTGGTATTCAAACATTTGGCAAGGAGTCGAAGTCAAACGAGAGTTCAGCAATAATCAATTCGGAAGTTTAGTGTATAACTGAATCACTCACTACAAACAAACCAAAACTCTGACTGCATTCATCTGAATCTGTAATTGTTCCAGAGTTTTGAGTGTTTTTTGTTTTTGTTGCTGTAAATACTCAATTTCGCTTTCTCTGACATTCGGATTTCGTTTCGCAAGTGTTTGCAACCTTTCGATTTCTTTATTGAGAACAGATTCTGCTTTTTCCTGAGCTTGTTTAATGTATTCCGGTTGAAGTTTCTCAATCTTAGTTTCGATTGCAGAGATGACTTTTTTAATCTCTGTTTGCTTCATTTTCACAACTTGTAAAGCGATATTCAGAGGAACTGAAGAGTGATTGTTTTGAATTGCCGGAATTGTTAGAGCTTTACTTCGGTCAATGAGTTTTTCATCAGCAACAATCCTAATGGAATCGGTTGGCAAGTATCTTGATATTTGCAAATGACTCTCTGCCGGAGTACTGAAATTAAATAATGATTCTACAATGATTGTTGAAGGTGGCAAGCCAGTGTTTGACAAAGAAATCAAACAGGCGTTACCTTTTTCTTCCGTTGCTATCATCTCCATAGATTCTACAACCATCGGATGTTCCCATGTCAAATAATGCAAGGTTTCATCTGCTAATGCTGTTTCTCTGTCAAAAGTGACACTCATGCCATCTTCTATCAATGCCGGAAAATAGCCTTTTAAAGATTCTCCAGGCTTGATAAATTCAACATTTCGTCTTAATTCTTCATAATCAACACCATAACGATCAAAAATCCGATGCATAAAACGCAAGCACGAGGTGTCTTCTGATGCTAATGCCTGTTCATGCATTTCATCAGCAACAAACGGACGGCAGGAGTTATATTCAAGCAAGCGATCACGGCCTTTGTTAAATTCCTGATTCAGGTTTTTGTTCATTTCCTTGGTTTCCTGAATCAAGTCATCCATTTCACAATCTTCAGTTTTCAAACACGAAAGCAGCTTCTCTTTTTGTTTACGGAAAATACTATGAGCTGCCGGATTAACACTTTCAAAAATATTAAGACCTTTGTTATACCAGTGAAATAACTTCTCCATTGCTGTATCCATCAGATATGGAACATGAATATGAATAATATTTTCCTGACCAATACGATCAAGACGACCGATTCGTTGTTCCAGCAAGTCTGGATTTAAAGGTAAATCAAAGAAAATTAAATGATGTGCAAACTGAAAGTTTCTGCCT
>JAGRJO010000342.1 GCA_020442725.1 Lysobacterales bacterium | reverse complement strand
TCCCTTGTTTTTTAAAATCCATTCATCCAGCAAGCAATTTGCAGGACCGGTATCATAACCTGAGGGTTGCGGATAATCTTTACCAATAAAACTAATATTGGCAATACCGCCTAAATTTAAAATCCCACAATTCTTTGTCTCATTATAAAATAATTTCTGATGAATCACCGGAGCTAATGGTGCGCCCTGCCCTTTATAAGCCATGTCCAAGTTTCGAAAATTACTAACAACATCAATTCCACAACGAGCCGCAATTTGATGAGGAGATCCAATTTGAATTGTGTTTCTGTAATCACCATTCGGCTCATGAAAAATAGTCTGCCCATGTGAACCAATGGCAGTAATTTGTTTCGCTTCAAAATGTGTTTTTTTTAGTAATTGAATCACTGCATCAGAGAATTCATGAGCCAATTGTGAATCAATTTGAGAATATTCTACAAGTGTGATGGACTGATTTTTGATCAATTGTTGTAATTGATGCCGTAAGTCACTCGAAAATTCATGACTATGAGTTTCTATAAGCCGGATATCGTTTTCACCAATACCAACTAATGCAGCATCAATATTGTCAACACTGGTTCCGGAAAGTAAACCGATAAAATATTTCAAGATTCTTTTTTTGTGACTTTTTCATCCTGTAGGGCAATCTGATTGACATCCAGACTTTCAAGTTGCGAAAATAACGGAGTCGCAAATTTCAGATATTCAGGCATTTTGTTTTTCGCCAACGGGCTGGCTTTGGGTAATTCAACAGTTCTCGGATTTCGGTGAACACCGTTGAGTACAAATTCATAATGCAAATGAGCGCCACTGACCAAGCCAGTTGCCCCGACTGTTCCAATCACCTGACCTTGCTTGACTCTCTGACCTTGTTTGACATTTCGTTTTGTAAAATGTAAATATTTTGTCGTTATGCCATTCGGATGTTGGATAAACACATGGTTGCCATTAAATTTATCATAAGAGGAACGAATAACCGAGCCATCACCGGCTGCATATACCGGTGTTCCAACCGGAGCTGCATAATCAATTCCTCGATGCGGTTTTACTCTTTTTTGAACCGGATGAAAGCGTTTCGGGTTGAAATTAGAGCTGATATATGAAAAGTTTAAAGGCGCTCGCAAGAAGGCTTTCTTCATATTTCTTCCTTCCGGGTTGTAATAGCTATAACCTTCACCATCATCAAAAGCAACCGCTTTATAAACATCACCCTGATTGCTAAATGATGCTGCAATGATTTTGCCATCTCTCAAAAATACACCATCTTGATAAATTTTTTCATAGATCAAACTAAAACTATCGCCTTCCCTGATATCCAATACAAAATCAATATCCCAGGCAAATATATTAGCTAGTTTCATGACCATTGAATCGGTCAATCCGGCATTTTTGCCTGCATTAAATAACGAATTGGTAATCACGCCATTGGATGTTTGCACCTGAATTTCTACATCGTGTTCGATTGTTGACGTCGAAATTTCACTGTCTTCAAGGCTCACAATTAACTCTTGTTGCTCAGAGATATTGTATTTCAGCTTTTTAAATTCACCCTGATCGGAGATATCAAAACTAATAACCGCTCCGGGATATATTTTTGTTAACTGTTTGGTTGATTTATCAAAATGGATGATTTTGTACAATAATGACTGACTGAGATTTAAACTATCAAAAATATTGGATAAA
>JAGRJO010000341.1 GCA_020442725.1 Lysobacterales bacterium | reverse complement strand
TCCTAAATATATTGGGCATCAGGTTTCCGTGCCGGCACCACTTTCAGCATTGATGAATTTGGTTTCGGGAGTTCTCAATAATGGCATGGCTGTTTATGAAATGGGACCTGCTGCAACTGCCATCGAAAAATGCATTATTGAACTGTTTTGCAATCAGGTTGGATATGATTCTAATGCGAATGGTGTCATGACATCCGGTGGAACTTTAGCTAATCTCACAGGTTTATTGGCGGCTCGTCGGTCTTTAAAAGGTCAGGATATCTGGAAAAACGGCAACAAAGATAAACTAGCTATTCTGGTTTCCTCACAAGCACATTATTCAGTCGATCGGGCCGCACGAGTTATGGGGTTAGGAGATGACGGAGTTGTTCTGGTTCCGGTTAATTCGGGATTTTCTATGGATATTGAGGAAATGAAACGCTGCTATGCTGAAACCATTGATTCGGGATTCAAAGTAATTGCCATTGTCGGAAGTGCATGCTCCACAGCAACCGGCTCTTATGATGATTTGGAACAAATCGGACAATTCTGTCAACAAAACGGAGTTTGGTTACATGTTGATGGCGCCCATGGAGGAGCTGCTATCTTTTCAAATCAGCACAAGAACCTATTAAAAGGCTTGGAATTGGCAGACTCCATTATTATCGATACGCACAAAATGATGATGACTCCGGCATTATCGACGGTCGTTCTATTCAAAGACAAGAGACACGGAAGCCGGACATTCACCCAAAAAGCTCAATATTTGTTTGAAGATCAGGCTTTGGAAGAGCAATGGTATAACGGCGGTTTACGAACTTTTGAATGCACCAAATTTATGATTTGTCTGAAGTTCTACATTCTTTGGAAAACTTACGGAATAAAAATTTTTGAAGAAAATATCGACTATCTTTATGGGTTGGGTAAAACCTTTTCGGAAATGGTTAAACAACACAATTCTTTTCAATTGGCACTTGAACCACAAACCAATATTGTGTGCTTTCGTTATATTGAGGAGGATTTAACGGAAGACCAACTTAATCAGTTAAATAAAAAGATTCGCCAACAATTGCTTGAAGATAACGAATTTTACATTGTTCAAACCGTTTTGAATGATACGCACTATCTCAGAGTGACTATTATGAATCCACTGACAACTGAAAAACATCTGGAACGTTTGCTGGAAAAAATCTGTCAACTAGCAAAAACTATTTGAATAATTTGAGAAAATCCTCAACCCACATTCTTGGATAATATAACCATATCCAGTTTGTTGTTTTCAATTGATAGCGGTTTTTTACATAGTCACGGCTTTGGAAAATATATTCAGATAAATATTTGATTTTATTGGAAAAGCCGTCAATGTTTTTGAGTCTGATTTTAATATCAGTGGCTTTTCTTTTGCGTTCACCCAAATACAATTCGGTATCTTCAAAGTTATTTTCAACGATAAAACCATCAAGGTTGTAAAGTTTTCCAAACACTTGATTCACCAAGTGTAAACAAGAACTGACAACTTTATACTGAGACGTTGCTTTTGCTTTTTCGATACAAGTTTGTTTTTCAACATCAGACATCTGATTCCACATCAAGGCTAAATCATAAAGCCAAATGTGCTTACGGTCTTCCGGGCGGTGAGCCTGAAAATGGAAACAACTCAATACAAATCCATCAACAGAGCTTAAAACATGGAACTGACTATCATCCTGAT
>JAGRJO010000340.1 GCA_020442725.1 Lysobacterales bacterium | reverse complement strand
TTGTTTCCAAGACATGATTTTAATAAATTTTGTGAACTATGGTAGTTTAACATTTTTTCAAATTTCTTGTGTTTCGAGCAAAGGTCTCTATTATGATTATGAATCTAATGCTGATGGTGAATATAGTGTTTTAGCGGGTACAGAGAGCTTTAGTGAGTCACTTGAGCAAGTTACTATCGAGAAAGGCAGATATTTGGTTTTTGAGGGAAAAGCAACTTCACCAAATGATGAAGCGAGAATTCAGGCAGTTATAGACACTTGGGGAAGAATATGGGGATATTTTGAAAGAAATAAATCTGAATATAAAAGAGCTTATAAAACAGATTTTGAGCATTATAAAAGCCAAACTGAAATCAATATCTATATCTCAATTGTATAAATGTAAACTTATCAACAATTGCTACCGCTTTTAAAGAGGAGCAGTTAAAACATTAATTGTAAGTTCTAAAAGACAAGTTAAGCTGAAAAGATCTTACAGCCACAAAAGTTAAATTTTTAGATGATAGTTTTCAAAATACGCTTATTTTTTGAGACCACAGTTTTACTGTTAATAAGGGATTTAATTGACCGTTGATTCGGGTTGTCTTAGACTCTAATATTTAGTTTCAATCTGGTTTTTGTAACATGGCAGGATATTCTGGAAAGCCTCTTTTCGAGAAATTGGGAATAAAGCTAAAGCAGCGGCTTTATGTTATGAATCCGCCGGATGATTATTATCAACTTATAGCACCAATGTTTGAGCAAGTTGTATTATTAACTCGAGCAACAAGCAATATTGATTTGGCTCATGTTTTCACGACTAAAGCCAAAGAGTTGGCGCAAAATCTAAATTTGTTAATACACAAAATCAATCCCGATGGCATGATTTGGGTTTCATGGCCGAAGAAAAGTTCTAAAGTGGCAACTGATATTACCGAAGATACAATCAGAGAAATTTGTTTGCCGATGGGGCTTGTTGACGTGAAAGTCTGTGCAGTTGATGATATTTGGTCGGGATTGAAGCTGGTTATCAGAAAAGAGCTTAGGAATCGTTTTTATACACTTCAAAAGAATAAGGGTAATCTATGAACTTAAAAACAACTTTTTTATTGTTATGTTTTGCCGGAATTATTGTGCCAATGACGCAATTTATTCCTTGGGTTCTTGAGAACGGGCTTAATGTACCACTTCTTATACAAGAGCTTTTTTCCACAAGAATAGGAGCGTTTTTTGGGTTAGATGTTATTGTTTCGGCAATTGTATTGGTCGTGTTTGTTTTGTGTGAAGGGAAAAGGCTCAGTATTTCAAACTTGTGGATACCTGTTGCAGCTACGTTTTGTGTAGGAGTTTCTTTCGGATTGCCTTTGTTTCTTTGCATGAGGCAAAGTAAAATAGAAAGTTAGTTTAGGAAAAAATATAGTTTTTTTGGTTTTGACCTTGAGCTATCGTATCCTTTGAAAGTAGGATAACAACACTTACATAAAAGAGAGACAAGAGGTTTAATTGTTATGCCAACATCAATAGTTGTGGTCGATGATTTTTTGGATGATCCTTACACTTTTAGAAAAGCGGCTCTTGGGTTAACCTATCCGAATGCCGAAGGACCATATCCAGGAAGAAACTCAGTTGAGCGAATCAATCTTGAGGGCCTGGATAATGAGGTTTCCCGGTTGGTTGGTGAGCCATTAGTATCAATGGAACATAATCAAGCACATGGGAAATGCCGAATTGCATTGGAGTCCGATATTGGGGCGGCTA
>JAGRJO010000033.1 GCA_020442725.1 Lysobacterales bacterium | reverse complement strand
TCAACCGAATGAACTGGTAGCTCTCATTGAAAATGCCATGAATGGCACAGGTTCGAATAACATCAAAATCATCCCTGGAGAAAATGGTGAGAAACAAATGTTTATCACTGATGATTATATGGATTCCGGTCATGTTTTCCCTGACATAACCAAACCGCTGAAAATTTCTGCCAATGAAGCCGATGATATTCAAATCATTTTGAACTCAGACACTGCAGTTACCAATAAAAGCCACTTAAAGTTTTTTGCTTTTTTGGTATATGCAGATGCAATTTTACATCTACATCATTTAACATTTAAAGGGTTTTACAGCGAATCCGGTGGTGGTGTGATTCGAGCAAGAGGAGCTGCTCTTCTCTATCTCATTAGTGTGACTTTCATAAATAACTTTGCTGCTGTTGAAGGCGGAGCGATTCATTTGTTTGAAAACGCTATTCTCTATGCCTTTCATTCACGTTTTTTACAAAACAAAAGTAACGGACTTGGTGGAGCAGTCAGTATTCGTGGTGCGGCTTTTGCTGTTATTTTCTTATCAACTTTGGTAAATAATATCGCCAGTCCTTACGGGTGTGATTTTAATATAAACTCCAATCCGGTTGCAGATGTTTATGCTTTGATGCTCATCAATAGTGTAGTGATTTCCAGTTGTACCAACGTTCTTTTTGAAAATCCACTGGGTAAAATGTTTTTGATGATGAATACATTTTACGGAAGCGGCAATTTAATTGACTCCACCGCCAAAGTTTATTTGTTTGCAAACATTATCAAATTAATTACCGGCAGTAGTGCAACTTCAACCGAAAAAGCAATTTGTAACGATTTTGGTACAAATTCAATTGAATCGCTTGGTTTCAATATTTCCACTGAAAGCAGTTGTTCTTTGAATCAGGCATCGGATATGGCAAATACTGACCCACTTATCAATCCTCCGGATGAAAACTATCAAATCATTCCGATGAGCAATTCACCAGTCATTGATGCCGGTGCATTTGAAATATTTACAGATGAGTTAGGCAAACAAACCTTACCTTGTTCTTATAAAGATTCTCGTGGCTTGGGTCGTCCACAAGATGCAAATGGTGATGGAGTTTTTGAATGCGATATTGGCTCAGTGGAAATTCAAGGCGGAGCTGATCTCACAAGTGCACAAACAGGAATGTTTTATGATATGGATCGCTCCGGCGAAGGTGTTATGGTTGAGATGTTGAGAAATGGAACAGCATTAGTCACTATGTTTACATATGCTCCAAATGGAAATGAGCAAATGTGGTTAATTGGAGTTGGAAATATCGTTGGGAATTCCATTGTTGTTGATGAACTACTTAAAACAACCGGAGGTTTCTTTGGTCCCGGCTTTAACCCCGATAATGTTACCCATGAAAGTGTTGGTAGTTTATCTTTAGTCTTTTCTGAATGTAACTCAAAAACCAACCCGGGGAAAATGACTTTCCAACCAAACAGTCAATTTGAGAATGAGTTGGACAGCATGCTTGTCAAAAGCAGACGAATCACTAATGTTGTGGAATGTGATAGTTTAGAACAAAGCAATCCAATGGGCGGACGTTCGGGCTTATTTCACGACCCTACGCGATCCGGTGAAGGAGTTTTTGTTCAAATGATTAGCAATAACAGAGCATTAATTATTGCTTACACATATACAATTGATGGTAAGCACCTGTGGTTTATAAGTTCAGATGCTCAAATTAATGGTAATAAAATTACTGCCGAGATGATATATCCTGAAAGTCTCACCAGCTTCGGAAACCAATTTAATTCAGCCGAACTCGATTTCAAACCATGGGGAACAATTAAATTAGAATATCAACCCGAATGTGACAGCCTGACTTACTCTTACAATTCGGTTGTGGAAGAATATGGTTCCGCAACTTATAACTACCAAAGAGTGACAAAAACCGAAGGAACAACTTGCGATTTATAAACGACCGCTCAACTCAGGCAGAGTTAGCAAATAAAGTTAATTCTGCCTGCCAAACATTTTAGGTACATTGGTGCAAAACCAACCATTTCTCCATCCATATCAATAATAATTTGGCGGCAGTCAGTCGGCTCCACAATAATTTCTTTCACTTTATGATAGCTTATTTTCTCATGAACCAATTTTCGGCATTTTCTAAGATTTTTCAAATTCAACAAATAGGTCAATAATCCAACTTCTCCAATAATCACCAAAGAAAAATGTCCGTCGCTAACATCAGCATCAGGTGCTACTCCCAATGAATTTCCAAAATATTTAGCATTGGCAACAATCAGGTTTAATGCCTCTCCATTCCAGTTGAAATCATTATTATAAGCTCTAAGTTTGCATTTTTTGAATGTCAGCATTGTTTTCACAATAGATAGAAAGTAGGTCATTTTTCCACTCAACCATTTTGGCATTTTCGATTTGGCAAGTAAAACTTCTCCGCCGATTCCAACATCTGCAATATTGATAAAATAGCTGGATTGCTTTTGATGTAATTCATCATGACTTTGTAACCAGCCGACATCAATCCAACGTGAGGAGTTAGAATCAATATTGTTAATCAAAGTATCAATGCTTTCATCTAAATCAACTGATTTGATGAAATCATTTCCACTACCTGCCGCATAAACACCGATTTTAATACTCTTAATGGCTTGCCAGTCAATGCTCTCCGGCAAATTCGAATCACCTATTCGGAAGTGTTCAATCAAACTATTAAGCCCCTCATTCAAAGTCCCATCACCTCCAACAAAAATTATATGATTAAAACCGTGGCTCAAAGCATCCGAACAAAGCTGCTTTAAATGCCCCGGATATTCGGAGATAAATATTTGATGTTCATAATTGGAAAAACTCTTCTCAACATCTGACTTTACAGATTCAAATTTTCGAATTGAGCCGTTAATTAGTATTGCAATTTTCATTCGATTTGGTTTAAATCCAAGCTAAGTTAATTGACGAGTTATACACCAGTTTCCATGAATAAACAAAAACGTATCGAAATTTTCAAAAGATTTCAAAGAATCAACCCTCATCCAACAACCGAACTGGAATACTCAAATCCTTTTGAATTACTCATCGCTGTTATTTTATCTGCGCAAGCGACCGATGTCGGAGTGAATAAGGCTACCATCAGATTATTTAAGGTTGCAAACACACCTCAAAAAATCCTCAACCTCGGCCTGGATACACTCAAAGATTATGTTAAAACAATCGGATTGTATAATGCAAAAGCTGAGAACATCATTGCAACATGCAAAATTCTCGTTGATAAATTTGATTCTACTGTTCCTGATAATCGCCAAGATTTAGAGTCTTTACCTGGGGTTGGCCGAAAAACAGCGAATGTTGTACTAAATACCGCATTCGGACAACCAACCATGGCAGTTGATACGCACATCTTTAGAGTTTCCAGACGCACAAAAATTGCACATGGAAAAAATGTTCTTGAAGTTGAAAAAAGCCTGTTACGTTTAATCCCGGAAGAATTTTTAATGGATGCTCATCATTGGTTGATATTGCATGGTCGCTATACTTGCAAAGCCAGAAAACCAAATTGTGCTGAATGTATTATTAATGACTTATGCGAATACAACTCCAAAACCCTTTGATTTTTAAAATAGTCAACAAATTGAAATGTTTGCAAATACAAACCGATTGAGATATATTTATTTCACTTTTGCAAGAACACAACAATGTCATCCATTCTAATCATACACCAACATAACTGTAGCAAAAATGAAGCCTGTCAACGTGCCGAACACATGCTTGATGATATCGCCAATGATTACAATCTCGAAATCGAACATGATGGAGATGGACAGATTTATTTTTCAGGTTCAGGAATTCAAGGAGAGGTCGAAATTAACCAGGAAGAAATACATATTTCAGCCTCACTTGGCTTTTTAATGCTTGCCTTCAAACCAATTATTTCCGATAAAATAAAAAATAAACTGGAAGAAATATTTTAACTTTGAAAAGCCCCAAGAAGTTTAAACTTAAGCTTCTTGGGTAAAAGATTTAAGAATATTTTTTTATCAAATCAATAATTTCGTCAGAATTTCTTCTGAAAATCGAAACAGACTCAATATGAGAGTATTTCAGTTGCATTTTATTATCAACCAGAAAAATTCCTCTTTTAATACCAAACATACCCAGACAATTGTAATCTGAGGCAACTTGTCCTTTCTCATCAGTTAACAAAGTGAATGGAATATTGTGTTCTTTTTTGAAAGACTGATGATACTTGCTGTCATTACTACTGATACCAATAATTTCGACATCCAGTTTTTTAAACTTTTCTTCGTTATTACGGAAATCTGCAAATTGATTGGTACAAACAGGAGTTCCATCACCTGGATAAAAAACCAGTAAAACTTTGTTTTTAATCTTGTTAGACAGCTTGTATGGCTTTCCATTATCAGCTACAAGTGAAAAATCTGGTACCGCTTTTCCGACTTTTAACGACATATTATATTTCCCATGTTTTAACCAAGTTGCGTATTGTATAAGCATGGAAAGCAAATAGAAACCCCGAAACTGAAATATCGCAAATAAAATGATTTTTTTATATATTTAGATAGATTTAATTTTTTTTTATGATATAGTTCGCTTCCTGACTTTATCGAGTCAATTCAAACACAATTTCGGAGAGGTGGCAGAGCGGCTGAATGCACCGGTCTTGAAAACCGGCAAGGGTTAATAGCCCTTCGTGGGTTCAAATCCCACCCTCTCCGCCAGTATATATTCTTAACCATCTTCAATATTTCAAACTCGTTGATATTATCTTTTTTCTTTGTGTTGCTAGTCTAACACTATCTATAAACATTCTCAAAATATTGTAATGCCACTTGCAAGTCGTTTTTTTGCCCGGTTGTGAGGATGTTTTCAATGTATTGATTATAATTTAAGCCACAGGCTTCTTGGCTGCTCAGACACATTCTTATCATAAACTGGCTATTTGGACCACATTCGGTGCCTAACTGACAGAGGTATAATTGCTGAGCGTATTCTTGCATTAGCTTAACATAATCATAATTCCGATTTTGCAATACATATTCCATATCCCAGTGAATCACTTCTTCATAATATTCATAAAATATTTTTGGCGCTAATGATAAAACCGACAAACGATTTTGTTTTAACAAGTCCTTGATTTGAGAATGACCCAGAGTCTCAACGTCAATCTCGCCACTGAGTATCTGACCCCACAGGCTATTAGGTTGAGAATGTTTCAAGCGCTCTTTCACTTCTTTGTAATTATCCAGTTGCAGGCGAGGTTTTTGGGTATTTAACTTGTCACAATACTCAAAGTGACCATCAAAGAATTTGGACTGCTCATCTTGGAGTCTGTGCGACATTCTTTTCAATGATTCTGAGAATTTGGAAGACTGTTTGGTGCTAATATAGTTGTAACATAGTTCGTTATCATGCAACATCATTTGAGTTTCGACGTATGGGTCAGGGTCATAAATATAATCATCAACAGAACTCATCAGGTCTGAGTTCTTATCCTGATTCATTTCTGATTTTTGCTTAACAACATCCGGTAATTTGGATTCTGACTGATTATCTTCATTGGGAACAATGGGTTGCTTATTTTCGGTTTGGGTTAATGTTTGTTCTTTTGTTGGAGTAACCTCGAATTGGTTGTTTTGCTTGAACAACATAAACGCCACAATTGCCACAAGCAAAAGTATGAATGAAACAGTCAATTTACTTTGCATACCTTTCCACCAAAAAGTTGAAATAAGCATAAACATCTGACAATTGATTGTTACCGATATAATGTGAGAAGTAAAAATCCTCTAAATTAGAACCACATGCTTCATTAAACATACTGTCTTTTAAACCCAAACAATAACTGAGGATATACTCCGATTCGGCATCACAAGGATAGTTCATTGAACAAGCAACTAATGGCAACACAACTCCATTAAGAACATTCAAATACAACGAATCTTTGATTCCTGTTTTTTGTTTAAGAAGCTGAATGACTTGTGGCTCTCCATAAAGCAATTCAATTTTATAAACCACCCCCGCCAAAACCAGAAAAGCATCCGGCGATGTCACAGAATGCATATAATCCTCCATGGAGTTTCTATGCCCGAACATGGTTTTTCTGGCGATATCGGCTTGCTTGAAATTGATGTATTTATTTTCATCAAGTGATTTTCTTAATAGCGCAATCTGATCAAGCAAAGCCTGAATCTGTTGTTTTTCATCCTCTCTCAATTGCATCAAGTCATCATGATCTAAGTACCCTGAACTTTCATAGACTTCGTATAATTGTTGATTAAGCTGTTCAATTTGAGTATTTATCGCATTCACTTCTGTCGCCGGAAGATTGATTTCGGCAGAAAATGAATTGTTATATTGTGCGACAAATTGATGATGTTGTTCGACAAGTTTCAGGGCATGTTCCAACTGTTTGGCTTCCGGAGTCTTTGGTTGAATTCTTTGAAACCGTTGTTCCAGTTTAGACATAATCTGATAGTAATCGTCATTTTCATCATCAATTAATGACTTACAAACATCAACATGATACTGATAATAAATATTTTGCTGAGGTGTCGGTTCGTTCTGTGACTCACGAGGGTTGTATTGAAAACGCTCTGCTAAAGTTTGCAACGGGTTTTTATTATTGTGAAAATCTTCAACATCAGTGTAGCAGTTCTTAAAATATTGCCAATCTCGATATGCCGTTATGTAATCAACTTCGCTATCCTCTTTAGGGTTGCTCTCAATGAAAATTTCAGGAGTTTGTTGTTCTAAGTCTTGTTTTGAAGGCGTTCTTATTTGTTCTTTTTTTTCTTTTTCAGTACTTGTGTTTTTTTCTTTTTCAATATTTAGAGGCTCGATAATTTGGGAGCTATTTTGAGGTTTTTCCGGTTTTTGTGGATTTTTAAAATAAAGGACAAACACAGCAACAATGATTATAAATCCAATCAAAATTGTGTGTTTTTTCATAAACCTGCCTTATTTACACTTGGTAAAAAACTATTTGATTCCTTGTTCTCGCACGGGTTCAATTTTATTCTTTAGAAACTTCCGGCTTTGGAAGTGCCAATGGTTTGGAAGTTTCTGCATGACGATAGGCTTCAAGTGCATTATCGGGTTCACCAACCAAATCAAAATATCTCGCCATAAGTTTAAAAGTTTGTTTATCTGCGTCAATATCCAGACTTTTATTTAAATATTCCTGTGCTTTGCCCCAGAGTTGGTTCTTCAAGCAAAGTTCGCCTAAAATTCTTAGCAATAGTGCATTATCAGGAGATTTTTTCAACCATTTTTCCGCTGTTTTGATTTTAGAATGAGTGTCTAATTCCAATTCTGACCAAACTTGCAAGAGTTCATCCGACCAGTCTTTATGCAATGAATTTTCAATCAATTTAGCAATTTGCTGGTGCATTCCCAGTCTTAAACCACTTTTTGCATAAAGTTGGATGAATTGTAAATCGGATTTTTGCTCTTTGCTTAAACTATCCCAAGTGAGTTGTAAATCGTTCTCGTGTTCAGCATTCTGCAATTGCTGTAATATGGCATTTCGGGTGATTCGATTGGTTTCTTCAACCGGTAACACTTCTAATTTTGCAACTTTGGGCATAATCTCTCGAAGCAATTGCCATTGCTGACTTCCGGAAGCTGCTTGCGACAAAATATGCAGGGCTCGAGGATTGTTAGGATAGCTTTTCAAAATTCGGTTGAGTAATTGCACCGCTTTTTGAAATTCGCCGATTTTGACCCAAAGTTCACACCGAGTTAAATCCACAGTTAGCGGATTATCGGTGCTGCTTTCAGCCGCATCGAGATAATCAAAGGCCTGTTCCAATTTGTGTTGTGCCACCGCCGCTCTGGCAGCGGCCATGTAACCCAACTCAGGCGTCGGACTGTTTTTGGTTGAGGTCACCAACAGTTTTTCAGCAACTTTCCAACGCCCTTCACTTAAAGCCAATAACCCTTTCGCAAATGATTTGCGAGAACGATTGGTTGAAAAATTGCGCATGGTTCTTTTTGGAAAGCGGATAAAATATATCAACAACCAAAGTGAAAAGATAAACAGGACAAGCAAACCGAAAGCAACGATTACTCGCATTTCAATTTCATAACCGGCAAAGCGAATATAGAAATACCCCGGATCTTTGATTAACGAAGGTGTCACTAATGCGGCTAAAAGAACCAGTGAGATGATACTAAAAATCGTTATCAGCTTTTTCATAAGCCGGCACTTTTATCTTGTGGTTGGGAATTATTTTCTTCAAGAAAATTAGAAGAATTAAAACTCCTGAATTTTTGTAAATATTTGCTTAAGTCAGGATACTGAGGATTGAGATTAACCGCCTTTAAATCTTCTAATTGTTGTAAAATATCGGAGCTCTCTGTTGAAGAGTTTTGTTTGAGAAGAGATATTATCGCAGCTAAATTGTTTTGCCAGTTTTCATCATTCTTTAAGCGAATGGCTGTTTGTAAACTTTCAAAATAGTTTTGTAGTTGAGCTTGAGCGATTGATAACTCTTCTTTCTTTGGATTGTTCTCGGCTTCGGGTTCAATTTTACGAATGACGATTAAATTATCAAACCATGACGAGTTTTCTTTAGAGTCGTCTGTCTGATTATTTTCAATATGTGATGAAAACAACTGACTGGCTGACTGAGATAGGTAATCAACCTGAGTTTTCAGTCGAGGATAATCCGGAATTTCAACTTGTTGGATTGCATTGATGGCATTATCAACTTCGTTAGCAAAACCGGAAAAATCAGCTGTATTCTCAATTTTTTTACGAATACTTTGCAAAAATTCTTTCGCTTTATTTTGATTTTGATAAATTTCCAATTGCATCTGGGCAGCATCTAACAGTGATTCTACGTAGTTAATTGTTTGTTGTTTTTGATTGATTTGGTTTTC
Organism: Lysobacterales bacterium; assembly: GCA_020442725.1. GTDB lineage: Bacteria > Pseudomonadota > Gammaproteobacteria > Xanthomonadales > Marinicellaceae > NORP309. The sequence goes on along the minus strand of JAGRJO010000033.1, from coordinate 5,218 downwards.
ATTGTTGGAGATATTCCCTGAAATCTGAAGTTCACTCAAAGTCTTTTGAAAATCTTTTTTCTGAATATCAATTTGTTGTTGAGCTTGTGTCAAAGAATCTTGTTGAGAATTGATTTTTCTTTTAAGTTCATCAAGCTGTTGAATTATCAATGTATCATCATATTGCATCATTTCTGTATTTTGCGTTTGATTTTCATTGCTGGCCTGCATGGCTAATGCAATATTCTCAATTTTTTCCAGTTGCTTATGCAATTCCGAATTAGTTTGAGTGATTTTTTCTATTTGCAGTGATAATGAAGAAAATTTCTGCTCTGTTTTTTGCTGAAGTTGTTTCAAAGGTTCCTGCCATTTATCAGTTTGCTCTGAATGAACAGGTTGTTGTATTTTTAAGTAAAGATAAGCACAACCCGCCAATGCTGCAAGTGCAATTAAAAAGTTTAAAAAACTAAAGAATGAACCCTTGCCGGTACGAGAACCTGAGGTGATTTCTTGCATTTCTACATTTTCCACAACTTCAGAGTCAATCATATCGGAATTTGATTCTGCAACTTCTTCCATACTTGTATCTTTTTCGCTCATATAAATCAATTTTTATTACGCATCGGGATTATAACACTATTCAAATAGACTAATCATCAAATCACAAAAAGTGAAATGTATATTACAACATTATATTTTACTGCTAATGTCGTATGTTTTCAGACCATTTGGAGAAGGATATTTGACATAAATAGAAACTATCTGTATCTTGTTGAACCAGTTTTTTTTGATTTTTAGATATTGTGAGGATTAAAAGTATGAAATTTAGATTAAACAGATTCTGGCGTAATACTATGACCGTATCTGCTTTTGTTGCTATTGCCGGAAGTGCTAGCGCCGGAGGACCTACATATAAAATTATTGTTAACGAATTTTTACGTGCAGGTGATTTGAATACAGGAAACGAATGGGCCGAACTCGTATTATTAGAAGATATGTCTGCAGCTGAGCTTAACACCTATTTTTTGGGTGATTCCACATCCTCAACAAATGCAAAGTTTGCCGGTTATCAGTTTACCGGAATGGAAGGAATTAATAACACCTATTGTAAAGGAACAATTATCACTGTAGCCGGTGATACAGGTCCGGCTTCAGATACCAGTTATAATCCTGCTGTAAATGACTGGAATATTACTCTAAAAACTTCAGGTACCAATCTGACTTCAAATGGTTCGAACGGAGATTTCGCAGGAACTGATGTGGTTTATGTGGATACCGATGGTACAAATGGAAGTGCTGTGCTTACAGCTAATGGATTTGCGATAAACTGGGATAGTTCGCCAGGGCCATTTGGTTCAAACGCAACTTTTACTTTGACGAATTCACCGGCTAATAATACCGGAGTTCAGTTGAGTGATATTGTAGACAATGCTCATCTCGATGGCTCTTGGGCCTCTGATGTCGCTCAAGCAAGTTTAACTCCGGGAGTTCCAAATGGAGGTAATAATTCTTCCAGTATTTTTGCATTAAGAGATTCATTAGCAAATATAGCTTCTGGTGATGTTTCCTTAGATGAAGGAAATGCAGGAACAACAGCCTTTGTTTTCACAGTTACCAGAACAAATGGATGTCTTGGTGCAACTGTCTTTTACGATGTGAACCCTACTGGAGCAAATGCTGCCGATGCAGCTGATTTCGGAGGATCGTTACCTACTGGTTCTGTGAGCTTCAATGCCGGAGAAACCTCTAAAGATATTACAGTATTGGTTTCTGGTGATACCACGGTTGAAAACGATGAAACTTTCATTTTATCAGTTTTTGACGGTCCGTTACCACCGGCTCCAGTAGAAGGTGGCGGTTCACTATTATTGACAACTGCTACCGGTACTATTTTAAATGATGATGTCAATAACGCAGATATTACAATTGATGACGTTACCCAAACCGAAGGTAATGCCGGAACAACAACATTTGATTTTACTGTTTCAATCACTCCCGGATTTACGGGAGATATCTCTGTTGATTTTGCCACAGCTGACAATACTGCAACCACTGCTGATAATGATTATGTTGCAACCTCAGGAACAGTTGATTTTAGTTCTGATAACCCGGGAGTTGTTACACAAACTGTATCGGTAACTGTCAATGGAGACACCACTGTTGAAAGTGATGAAACATTTTTTGTAAATCTCAGCAATGTACAAGGCGCAGCAGTCATTGCCGACAGCCAAGGTTTGGGCACAATTCAAAATGATGATGTTGCAAACATTTCAATTAATGATGTCACCCAAACTGAAGACAACGCAGGAACTTCAACTTTTAACTTCACTGTAAGTATTGATCAGTCAGTTACTGCTTCAGTTGAAGTGAATACTGCGAACGGAACGGCGACTGCCGGTAGTGACTATACTGCAATTGCCGGACAAGTTGTAAACTTTACTTCAGGTGGTGTAACCTCACAAACTGTCTCAGTCACAGTTAATGGTGATGTTACAATTGAGCCGAACGAAACATTCTTCGTCAACTTGAGCAATGCATCAGGCGCACTTATTGCTGATAATCAAGGTCAAGGTACTATCCTGAATGATGATAATGTTCAGGCTGTGCTTTCAGGCACTAAATCAGTGTCAGGGGATTTGGTTCCCGGTGGAACAGCAACCTATACAATCGTGTTGAGCAATACCGGTCCAAATCCGCAAAATAATAATCCGGGTGATGAAATGACGGATACACTTCCTGATGGTGTCACATTTGTCAGTGCAAATGCCACTTCAGGTACTGTTAGCAATGTTGGTAATATGGTTTCGTGGAATGGTTCAATTCCAGCAGCAGCTTCTGTTACCATAACTATAAATACAGCCATCAGTAATAGTGCTGTAGGACAAATTGACAATCAAGCAACTATTAATTTTGATAATGATGGCGACAACAGCAATGAGTCATCTGCGTTAAGTAATATCGCCGGATTCTTTATTCCGTTTGTTATTCCAAGTTTAACTATTTATGGAATTGCATTGTTAATGCTGTTAGTTGTCGGGTTTATCTTTGTGAAACAAAGAAAATTTAACAATTAAATCTTAGCTGAGAAGCAAACTAAAAAGCCATGATGAATTTCATGGCTTTTTTATTGCGACAATTTACGAATTATCAACAAACCCGTTAGCATCAGTATAAAGCCTAAAAATAATCCCCAAATACTGGCAGTGATTCCTGCAAAGATAAAAGCAACCGTACAGCACAATCCGTTAATCAACACATAGGGAAGTTATATTTTATAATGGTAAAAATGAAAGAATTGGATTTAGGAAGTTATTAAGCTGTGTTCTAATTAATATAAATACTCTATCAAATATTGAAAGAAATGAAAACAAAAAACCACTATGTTCCTAAGAACTATTTGAAAAACTGGTCAGATAGTGAAAATAAAATTTATATTTATAATTACTTGGTTAGTCATCCAAATGTACCTGAATGGGTTAAAGGCTCAATAAAATCAAATGCAATTCAAAAAAATTTATATACTTTTATCGAATCCGGTTCAGAGAATGATGAAATTGAAAGATGGTTTGATGAAGAGTTTGAATAGCCTGCTGCTCCTATAGTTAAAAAAGTAATAAATGATAAAAATCTAACTTATGGAGAAATGAAAAAATTAGTAAAATATATGGCACTTCAAGACTTGAGAACGCCAAAGCGTTTACTGGAGTCACTGAAGAGACAGGAAGAAAACATTAGTGAAATCTTGCCTAATGTCTTAAATTCATTATCTGAAAAACTTCATAAAAGAAAAAGAGTTGTACCTAATAAACTAAAATTCAATAAACATTTATCAATAAAAATATCTAAGAATATTGAAGATGGTGCTGATTACGGAGTTCTAAAAGTTAAAACTCCTGTTGGCAGGAAGCCTTGGTTTAATTAAGAGCCTTAATCCTTTTTCATCAGTCAACCACAAATCCTTTAACTGTGGCTTTGTACGCCTTATTTTTAGGTCTGTTAGAGCCATTTTGGTGCTACCTACATTTATTGAACTGGGTAATAGCACCAAATATAGCACCACAACACATGAAAAACAATGAAATAAACTGAAACAGATTAAAACCAAAATGGCTCTCAAAACCTTATTTTACAAGGGTTTTTGATACAAATTAAAACAGTGCGAAACAGGAAAATGGTGGCTATGGGTGGACTTGAACCACCGACCCCAGCATTATGAATGCTGTGCTCTAACCAGCTGAGCTACATAGCCATTGAATGGACTGCAAATCAGTAAATGACTTGAGGGCGAGAATTTTCATATTTATCTAATATTTTGTCAAGTACAAATCTTCAAATTATGAATTTTCTTGTAATATTTTGTCGGTTTGCTGATTAAGGATTTCAATTGTATTTCTGAAATCATTCAGTTGTTTCTCACTAAGCATACTTATCAATAATTGTTCATATTCCAATGCCTTTGGTTTAACAGCTTCTATCAAGTCATTTCCGGAGTTCGTAAGTTTGTATTTCTTGGAGCGAGCATCATTTTGGCAGACTTTCTGCGTGATTAGCTTTTTATCCAATAAAACTTTGACGGTTCTGCTGATACGAACTTTATCCATTTGACTATATTCGACTAACTCCTTCGCAGTCTGCTCGCAGTTTTCTGACAAAATAATCAAAACACGCCATTCAGAAATACTGATATTGTGCTGTTTCCTATAGGATTTGGAAATCCCCTGACTCACTTTGTTACTCAGCACTGAAAGCTGGTAAGGAAGAAATTTACTGAGTTGCATAATCATTTAGTTTCATTTGTAACTAAAACCACAAATTTAGTTTCATTTGAAACTAATTATGCTTAAAATGTTGCCAATTACAAGTTTGAGGTGAATTATTATGAGTGAAAATACAATCAACGGATTTGGATTTGTTGAGTTTGCTTCTCCTGACGCACATGCTCTTGACACATTATTCAGAAGATTGGGATTTAATGCTATTAAAAAGCATAAAACAAAAGATATAACACTTTATCGCCAAGGTGGCATAGATTTTATGCTGAATAATGAAAAAGCTTCATTTGCAGAGTCATTTAAAAATCAACACGGTCCTTCAGCCAATGGCTTCTCGATTGTGTTTGATGACGCTAAGACAGCTTTAGATCATGCTGTTGACAATGGTTCTGAACCCTTACAGGGTGATTTGGATTTACCGGCTGTTAAAGGGATTGGCGGTGCAGTTTTGTATTTGGTTGATAAAG
>JAGRJO010000339.1 GCA_020442725.1 Lysobacterales bacterium | reverse complement strand
GGATATCAAAAAGATAATGACACCGGACTGTACTACGCCAATGCTCGTTATTATGATGCAAACACAGGAACGTTTTTGAGAGAGGATCCGTTATTCGGAAATATCGAAAATCCACCTAGCCTACATAGATATAATTATGCTTATGCAAATCCGACATATTACACAGATCCTACGGGTCAATATGGTGAGTTTGGTCATTACTATACAACTTACTATGTGGCTTTGGGGGTTGGTTATAGTGCCAATGAAGCGAGACAATTAGCAGCTTATTCTCAATTTCCTGACGAGGTTGAATCTTACGATGCTACAACTTTACAAGCCCGTGCAATTGGTGATGATTTTTTTGGTAGTAAAAGGCTTAGAATATCAGAGTTAGACAGTCAATATTGGACAAAGGGAAGAGTTGAACAAAGAGAGCGCACAGCAATTCAACAAGCGAACCATTCCTTAACAGGTGCTGATAGCGCATTAGAAACTCAAAGGTCTATAAAATCAGTACTGTCAAATGATGATTTAGCAATTACGGGCGTTGCTATTCACAAACTTGCAGACTCTTTTGCTCATAGGAGAATAGATGATGAAAGTAAGATGTATAGTACAGGCTGGGGGCATTATGATGATGGTCATGCACCAGATGAAATCCACCTTAGACCAAAACTTTATGAAGCCTATGTTAACACATTGGCACAAACTTTGGCTGCAAAAAGAGGACTTTCACCGGAAGAAGCAGAAGCTCGAATTGCTCGAGTAAATAAAATTGCAAAAGTATTAACTAGCTCAAGAGATAGTCTAAATCCAGAGGATAACAAAGCAGTGACCTCAAAAGATATGCTAATGTTAATCCGTATTGCTGATACTGAGGGTCGGTTTGAAAGAGGAGAGATAACGATAGATTTTCCAGAAAATCACAATATACACAAAGGGTGGTTTGATAATACGAATATAGGTTTAGCAGATAGAGGAATTTCAAGAAAGTTAAAATCTCAGTCTTATGATATTAGGGGGTGGTATGAAGATAAGTTTAGGCTTCACGGTCAAGGTTTAAACATCAATGGTCAAAAGAACTTAAAAGAAGAGGTTTTAAAAGATATTGCTGTTTTAATTGGTATAGATGATTATAAGGCATTGAAATCTCTTGATGATCACATAGTATTTGATTTGGTTGATCAACGTTTAAAACATGCAATAAATGAAAATATTAGATCTTATGATAATCAATTGAATTTAGAAAAAGTCGATAATAATACTTCGGTGATTATAGAATGAAAAAAATTATAAATGTGAGATTGATTGTTAATACATTTGCACTTATAGTTCTTATGGTACTAGGTGCTGATAAAACTCTTGGCAATTATTTTTATCCATTAAGTTCTGCTTATTTTACATTAATAGCTTTATCAGTTTTATCAGTACTTGCACTGTTGGTAAATCTTGTTATAAGTATTGTCAGGTATACAAAAAAACTAGAGTCGGCTACACCACTTATCATTAATATAATTATGATTGCATTAGTACCGATTATGTTAACTTTTTTACCTTAATCACTACAACAATTAAATTATTAAAAAATAAAAAACAGGCAAATGATTATGATCAAAGTTTTAACATTTCTGTACTGCCCAAACATCCAAACCAGTTATGTACAAAATCACCTGCGAGAACAATAATGAAACATCACAATATTCCAATACGACCTGGCCAATCGGCTTGTTACCAAGACCGAGCCTTTGGGTAAGGTGACGACCTATTCGTACGATG
>JAGRJO010000338.1 GCA_020442725.1 Lysobacterales bacterium | reverse complement strand
GGCGCGGAAATTATGGAGCCTGGTCTGATCCAAAAGAGTTTTCTTTCAAAGTTAACCCACCTCCTTGGAAAACCACTTGGGCCTATATGCTTTATTTGTTGGCTTTGTTGAGTATTATATTTACAGCGGTTTACCTATATCGAAGAAAACTTTTATACGAAAATGAAATTGTCCGACAACAAACCCAGAAACAATTGGCAGACGACGCCAGCAAAGCAAAAAGCGAGTTTTTAGCTCGCGTCAGCCATGAGGTCAGAACTCCTCTTAATGGTGTATTAGGAATGAGTGAGCTTTTGTTATCAACAGAAATGAATGATGAGCAAAATATTTATGCAGAAACCATTATCACATCCGGTAAACACTTGCTTGATATTATTAATGACATTCTTGATTTATCAAAAATAGAGGCCGGAAAACTAGAGCTGGAAGAAGCGCCTCTTAACCTGCTTTCCTTAATTGATGAAATAGCAAACGCTTTTTCATCACAAGCGAAACAAAAAAACATTGTTTTTACATGTTGTGTTGGTCACAATTTAGACATTAAAAGATCTGGTGATCTTGTTAGAATTAAGCAAATCTTTTTTAATCTCTTAAGCAATGCTTTTAAATTTACCGACAAAGGAGAAATCAATCTTTTTGTTCAATCGGATGAGGACAATCCTAACATCATTATTTTTAGATTGGTTGATACCGGCATCGGTATCAACGCTGAGTTAATCGAAAACCTTTTCAACCCTTTTGTACAGGCCGATTCAAGCATTACCCGGAAATATGGTGGAACCGGTTTAGGACTTGCTATTGTCAAACAACTTGTTGAAAAAATGAACGGGGAAATTAGTCTTGAGAGTGAGGTCAATAAAGGTAGTGTTTTTACCGTGAAGTTGATGATGAATAAAGTAGATACACTGGAAGAGATGCTTTTACCTCAATTAAACAAACACTCCTGTCTTGCAACCAATAACAACAACATTAAACTCTGTTTACAAGAGTATTTACATTTTTGCGGGGTCACCTTTAATGAACACCCTGCTTCTACAGCAGATCTTTTATTTGTCGATTGTGTCTCAAAACTTTCCAACTCACAATCTACAGCCTTGCTAGAGGCGTGTGAAAAACAAACTCCTGTGTGTTTGATTGGTTACAGTTCTGAATATATTGATGTCGAACTATTGAATAAACTCAATAATTGTCAGTTGCTTTCTCTGCCATTGACTCATAACAAGGTGTTATCTGCTTTTCAACCTCAACGCGTTTATGGAAAAACCTGCGAAAACGCCATACAACCTGTGGGTGTTTCCTACAAAATTCTTGTGGTAGAAGACAATCTTGTTAATCAGCAAGTGTGTATAGAGATGCTGGAGAAACTGAACCATATTGTTGATGTGGTTGATAATGTTGATGAAGCTTTGATCATGCTTCAGCGAAACAGCTATGATTTATTATTAACAGACTATCATTTACCGGGTAAGGATGGGTTGGAGTTAGTCTCGCTTTGGGATAACCCGCAAAACATTCCAATTCTTGTGATTACTGCGGATTTAACCGATGAGGTTCTCATTAGCTGCAACAAACAGGGTGTTGATGACATTGTTACAAAACCTTTTACTAAGAAGCAACTAACAGATGCCATTTCTCATGCCTTCAAGAAACGTCTCTAGTTGTGTTATAGTATAAAGAACTTTTTAGGTTTCCACTTTAATTATTAAAAATAGGAGAGTTCTGATGAATGATGATAAACGCAAAGGTATTGACCTTCCCCCCAAAT
>JAGRJO010000337.1 GCA_020442725.1 Lysobacterales bacterium | reverse complement strand
CTTCGGCAACAATTATCTTTTCGGCTTCAATGGCTGCAAGTTCACGGTTTTGCAGGTTTTTAGAAATGACTTTTTGCAAATCATCAACTTCGTAATAAAAAACGTCATTGAATTTTTTGACCGATTTATCCACATCACGAGGAATAGCAATGTCAATGATGACCATTGGTTTGTGTTTGCGTTTCTGCAAAGCGGCTTTAATCATTTCTGAATCAATCAGAGGCTCTTTACTCGCAGTTGCGGTAAATATCAGATCATAATCTGAAATCTTGCTATGCAAAAAATCCAGTTGAAATGCTAAACCCTGAAATTGTTGTGCCAGATTTTCAGCGTTGTTTAGGTTGCGATTGGCAATGGCAAGTTGTTTGTAATTGTTTTTTGCCAAATAACGCAGTAATAGTTCTGCTGTTGAACCGGCTCCAATCATTAAAATGCTTTGCTCGGTAAGGTCTCCAAATATTTGTTTGGATAAATTGACCGCACTATTGGCAATGGAAACAGGGTTTTTGCCGATATCTGTGCTGCTCCTGACTGATTTTGCAACTCTGAATGCGGATTGAAACAAGCGATCAGTTGTTGTATCTAATGCCTTGTTATCTTTTGATATTTCATAGGATGATTTGACCTGTCCCAAAATTTGAGCCTCTCCTAAAATCATCGAGTCCAGTCCTGCGGAAACTTTATAAAGGTGCTGAACGCATTCCAGTTTTGATTTGATGTAGATATGTTGTTTGATGGAATCGTAATCAAGGCCAAACCATTTGCAAAACGAGTCTATCGCCAATTGTTTGTTATCTGAAGAATAATAAAACTCTGTTCGATTACATGTTGAGATAATAACACAAGCTTCAATGCGATTGTCTTTACAAATCTGAATAACAACATTGCCAATTTCATATTCAGGAATTGATAACTTTTCCCGAACATCGACATCAGCCGTATTGTGATTGAGTCCAATGACAAACAAAGACATTTAAATTAACTTGGTGAAAACCTGAAAGGCGGAGATTTTATCATGTTTATATTCTTTTGTTAAAGAATTTGGAATAGGAGGTTTCTGATATTTTTGAGATAAGGGAATTCCCAATAAAAAAAGGCTCACATTTGCGAGCCTTTTTTATTCATTTAAATATCTGCTTTTATTAATCAGCAGTTACGTTTAATGTAACTCCTGATGCTGCAGAATATCCTCTGATATCAATGTACCATGTTCCACTTGCCGGTGAGCTGAAAGAACATGACTCAGTATTGCCGTTTTTATAAGGGCGACAATCATAAGAGCTTGTTGTTGATTGAGCGCCATGTCTGACATATAAGTCAGCGTCGCCTGAACCACCACTAATAGCTATATTGAGGTTTGAATAACCATTTGTCAAGTCAACTGTATAGTGTTTCCAAGCACCTTGTGAAACTGAGATGTTGCTTACAGTTTGGCTGATTGGAGTTGGACCACCACCTGCTTCGGTATAACTTCCTACCAAACTAACGCCACTAAATGCGCTATAAGCACGAACCATTACATAGTAAGTTCCGGCTTGTGGGCTGGCAAAATTACAGTTTTCTGTGTTTCCACCAACATAAGGGCGACAATCGTAACTTGAAGTTGTAGGAGCTGAGCCGAACTTAACATAAATATCAGCATCACCGGTACCACCACTGATATCGAAATTCAGGTTAGAAGCACCTGCAGGAACGTCCATTGTGTATTCGACCACATTTCCTGTTGATGCGGACAGTCCGGTTACAGGAACACCATTTGTTAAGGCATTACCTGAAACAGGTGGTTCAGTTA
>JAGRJO010000336.1 GCA_020442725.1 Lysobacterales bacterium | reverse complement strand
CTGACCTTTGTAGGTGACAAGTCCGGACTCCTTAATCACATCCCGAACCGATCCCTGAGTAATGAGATTCCCATGAGCCAGATAGACAATTTGGTCACATCGTTCCGCTTCATCCATGTAATGCGTTGAAACCAGTACAGTTAAACCTTTATTTGATAAAGTATGTATCTGATCCCAGAACTCGCGTCTTGCCAAAGGGTCAACTCCCGCAGTTGGCTCATCCAGTAACAACAATTTGGGAGAATGCATGGTGACTGCTGCCAAAGCCATCCGTTGCTTCCATCCACCGGATAAGTTTCCTGCAAGTTGTGATTGCCGATGTTGAAGTCCTAACGATTCCAGTGTTTCATCGACTAATTGTTTGAGATTTTTGCTATTGTAAAGACGACCTACAAACTCAAGATTCTCCCGAATGGTTAAATCCTTCCAAAAGGAAAACTTTTGAGTCATGTAACCAGTTAATTTTTTAATTTTATCGGATTCATTAATTATATCGAAGCCTAAACAACTTCCTGAACCGGCAGTCGGCTTCAATAATCCACAAAGCATACGAATTGTGGTTGTTTTACCCGAACCATTCGGACCCAGAAACCCCCAAACTTGTCCAAGTGGCATTTTGATATCAACTCCATTAACAACAATCTTGCCATTGAAGTCTTTGACCAACCCTTTGACATCAATTGCCAGAGGGTTGCTATCATGAAAATCTTCGCTCACAGTTTAATATCCACCGGCAAACCGGCATGCAATGAAGATTCTGCTGACAAACGAGCCTCAACTAAAAACACCAGTTTATCTCTGGACTCATTACTATAAATAACAGGAGGAGTGAATTCAACAGATTCCGAAATGTAACTGATTCTTGCTTCAACCGGCTGGCTCATTCCATCGGCTGAAACAGATATTTTTTGATTCAAACTTACATTAACAAGCTCTGATTGCGGAATGTAGAATCTCACTTTATTCAGTTCCGGAAGTTGCAGCTTAAGAACTATCGATGATGGTTGAACATACTCACCCTTATGGTACAACACTTCTTTAACAACTCCGCTTATACCACTGTAAACATCACGTTGAGACAAATTGTATTTGGCAATACTCAATTGCGAGACTATCGCTTCAGCTTGAGCTTGCGCTTGTATTATTTGATCTGACCTTGCTCCTAATTGCGCTAGATTGAGTTTACTCTGCAAAGATTTTATTTGAGCTGCAATTACTTCTTTATTTGATTTGGCAGTATCCAGTTTAGATTGATCTAAAAGTCCCTTTTTAAATAATTTTTCCGCACGAACCAACTCATTTTGAGCCAGTTCAAAACGCGATTGGGCTTCCTGTAATTGGGCATTCATACTTTTCAATTCATCAGGACGAGCACCTTTTTGCATATCATTGATTGAAGCTTTTGCTGCTTCCAGGTTTTTTTCAAGGGTTTTAACTTCATTGACTTGGTTTTCATTATCCAATCGAAACAATAGTTGCCCCGGCTGAATTCTATCTCCCTCCACAATATCATTTTCAATAATCCAACCTGATTGTGGAGAAGCAATTAAACGCAGTTCCTCTTCTATATAACCTGTGATAATTTTGTCTTCGCTCTGTTGTTTCTGGCATGAAACTAGCAACAAAATGAGAATTAAAAATAATGTGGATTTCATATTACGAAATTTTCCAAGTTTCAATAGATATCCGCCATTATCCTTGTTATATCGAAGAATCGCAACTTTCAAATAGGAATACTTATTTTGTAATCAGCAAATGAAACAATTAAGTATCATTGAAAGAATAAGGAGTTAATGTTGTA
>JAGRJO010000335.1 GCA_020442725.1 Lysobacterales bacterium | reverse complement strand
TTACAAATTCCAAAGCTAATGTTTTTGCAGCTTCAATATCAAAACTAAAACCATAAGACAAGGATGATGGAGAACTACTTGCAGGAATTCTTCCGGTCATTTTAGATAGTTTGCTACCCAAACCATCAGTCATTTCAAGAACCAGATTGGATGCCATCATCGTATCTGTCAACTGAGTAGTACCACCAACCATTCTTGGGAATTTATCAAACATGCCCAAAATTTCAGCTTTACATTCCTGAGACATTTGCTTGTCTTGGACTTTCATCAAATCAAGCATTGGCGAGTTGTACTGCGCCGGATTGATGAAATAGTCAGCAATCTGACGAATATCAAACCAGTACATGCTATTGCCCATGTAGTTGTATTTTGCGATGGTATCGTGATACTCATTGGATTGAGTGATGTTTTTCACCGGTTTCTCAAAACCTAACAACTTAGGCATTAAATTATCAATTTCTCTGGTTGGAGATAAACTCACAACAAGTTCATTGCCATCAAGGGATACCAGAATTTTCATTTCTTTGTCACCGAAGAAATAAACCATCCTGCCATTTATACTCTTAAATTCAGCAGTATCTGCTTTGGAGTCATTCGCTTTGTGCATTAACTCTGTTAAAAGCTCATCAAAAGAATGTCCTTTCGCCAATGTCATTCTCAACACAGGAAATAAATCAACTGCATAAAGAGCAAATTCGTTTTCTTCAATGGATAACCCTAATTTCTTAATTCCATCTTGCGAAAACCATTTATCGAAAAATGCATCAACTTTTTCTGTATCTGAACCAGGATCTGCTTTGTCATGATATTTCTTGAAAGAATCGGTAAACATCTCTGACAGTAAAGTACCAACACTGGCATAAACTTTTTCAGTAATTTCAACCAATCTTTGTGGTAACGGATATCTGTCATCTTTGACATAAATCGCCAAAATTGCTGTGTCTGCCGGAATATAGCTCAATACGTTTGACTTCGTTTGAGCCTGTGTCACTTTTTGCACAACTGTATTTTCAGTTGAGCTTTGCTGGGCATTCTTTTCATCACCACCGCAGGATGTCAAAGCTAATGACATTCCAAGGGCAATTGCCAAACTTAATTTATTTTTTTTCATGATTTTCCTCATACTTCTAATTTTTGATTTTTAATTTATTTAAGAATTTATTTATGCTTTTTCTACTTTGAGAACAGTTCCTTCAATCGCTATGACTTTCACTCTGGCCCCTTGTGGCAAATCTTCTTCGCCTTCTACTTTCCAAGAACTGTCATTGACGTTAATTTTTCCGACACCGTTCTCTATAGCATGTGAAAGGTTAAAAGTTCTTCCAATATGCTGATGGCCTCGTCGATTCAAATTTGGCAAAGGATCTTTATCCGGGTTGTTCTTGGCGTAATAATGCCAAGCAACTACAGAAACCAGTGATAATACGAAAAACACAACCATTTGAACCTGCCAACTAATACCAAGAACCGCTTGAACCAATGCTGTCGTTGCTGCTGCAAACCCAACCCAAAGCAGGAAGTAAGTTCCCATCGTCATCTCAATGACAATTAGGACAACTGCAAATGTCAGCCAATGCCAAGGTGTTAAAACTTCAAACCAACTCATATTATTTCCCCTTATTATCGGATTCTTTTAGAGCTTCTTTGGCAATTTCAGTAATACCGGCGAGCGAACTCAATACACCAGTGGCTTCCATCGGAATGAATAATGTCTTCGTGTTCTCAGATTTGGCAAATTGTCCGAAAGCCTCTAAGTATTTCGTTGCCACAAAATAGTTAATTGCATGTGTACTACCGGATTCAATCGCTTTGGAAACCATGTGTGTCGCCTTAGCTTCTGCTTCTGCCAGCCTTTC
>JAGRJO010000334.1 GCA_020442725.1 Lysobacterales bacterium | reverse complement strand
TCAGAAATTCGACCAAACCGAAGGTTCCGGATTCAGAGCACTCGCAAAACAATGTAAAACCGAAGCCGTTCAGCTTGTAAAAGATTACATCAAAGCAAATAATTCCCAAGAAGACTCATTACGCTGGCACATTGCACAACTCTTAGGCGAACTTGGGAATTTTGACGAAGCCATCCAATATGCCCAATCAACAATTAGAACTGAAGAAAGCGATGGCTTTAACTGGAACGACTATGTCCTCGGTTATATTGCCTACTGGCAAAATGATATTAAAACCTTGCAAAAACAAATCGAAACCCTTGAATCCGCATCCGCACACTTTGGCAATGTAATGAATGCCAATCTGTTAAAGACATTTCTGGAAGAGTTAAAAAGCGATAATTGTTGATAAGTGATTCATCGTGTATGTTACTTTTCTTTACTCATTTAAAGCAAAGTAACCAGAACTTTATTTGGAAAGAATTTTGATGACAACTTCAAAGGCGAGAATCATGGATATTTTGAGACAAAACTAATCAATTCATCTGGCATTTTTATTCCATGCGTACTAATATGTAATACATTCAACTACAATAATGTGATTTCTTATGAATATTACCAGCATCCGGATTCCAGAAGAAATGGAAAAGCCATTGGAGGCCCTCTCAAAAAAGCTGGATAGAAGTAAAAGTTATCTGATAAATCAGGCAATTAAGGAGTTTATTGCCCGACAAAGTCTGGAAGACTCCAGATGGCAGGATACGCTGCAAGCGTTGGAGTCTATCATGTCAGGAAATTCCATTGATGAAGAGGATGTCAATGCATGGCTGAATAGTTGGGGTACTAAAAATCGTCTTTCAACACCAAAGTAATGAAGATAAAGTATTCGCCGGAGGCGGTTACAGATCTTCAAAGAGTGGTGGATTTTGTTGAAATGAAAAATCCATATGCTGCCCGTAGAATCGCGATAGATATTCAGGAAGGTGTAGAGAAGTTAAAAAGATTTCCGGAAATTGGACTGTCTGTAATGAATGCTCCTGATCCTTCACTCTTTCGAGATCTTCTTATAAAAGACTATACTATCCGTTATCTGATAACTGAAGAAGTGGTTTATATATTGAGAATCTGGCATGATAAAGAAAATGAACGAAACTTATAGAATGTACCAAAACTTAGCACAAATAAGCATTTTTATGGTTAATCCAGACTATAAAAATGCTAACAGGTTAGCTCCAAATTAGGTGTAAAAAATATGGACAATGAAGCTTGGTTAATTGAGATTGGCGATGAAATAATAGAAAAGAAAGCCAACTCAAGTTATGAAGACCTAAATAATATAGAGCAATCTATTTACTGCTTTTGGGTAATTGATTATGCAGTTCGCAATTCTGGAACTTTAGAGCCAATGAAGGAACTTCATCCTTCTGCTATTGAAGTACTTTTGAATAATGCTCAATTTAATAACTGGTCAAAAACAATTAATTTACTTAACCTTTCTAATAACGAAAAAGAGTTTTGTAGTAAATATTATGAGCAGTTTGAGATGTCTTGTAATGAGTTACGTTCAGCGTATGAAAACACATAACAAGCAAGTAGCTTGGGCTGCGTTTATGTCATTTACATTGATTATTGAGACTATACACTAATTAATGAGACTGAAGAAAGAAGTATGTCGCACTTAATATTTCAATTTTATTAGAGGTGACATTTATAAGTAACACCACTAAATAATAGCAATTTTCTTACAAACACAAATCCTTTTCCCTATACCGAAAGAATTTGATATTCATGGAATGGAGGAATCATTACAACACTAAAAGACCACATAGTACACTACATTATTTATCACCAGTGGACTTTGCAAAACAGGCAGCATAAGATG
>JAGRJO010000333.1 GCA_020442725.1 Lysobacterales bacterium | reverse complement strand
CAGCAATTGATCTAATGGTTTTTGCAGAATTTTGCATTCATCCATTTCCGCAACATATCGTCCGTTTTTCTCTCTAAAGCCAACTAAAACCTTATCTTTGGCAATCACCCAACGCACCGATAAACGAGCACGACGGCGATAATGCCATGAGGAGTCGGTTAATGGCGACATCCAGTTTTGTGGTTGAATCTTTGCCATTTTTAACAGATTTTGTTTGAGGGTGTTTTGTTTAAACTCAATCTGTTTGTCCGGATGCAAGTGCATCATACTACATCCATTGCAGAGGTGATAGAACTGACATTCCGGCTCGATTCGATCGGCCGATGGAGTAATAACTTCTGTTGTGATTCCTTCTTCAAAATTTTTATTGCCACCGGTATGTTTGACGACGACTTCTTCACCCGGCAAAGCACCATTGACAAACATTACCTTGCCATTCACGCGAGTAATGCCACGTCCGTCATGGCTGAGATCTTCGATTTTTAGTGTTATAGGTTGTTCGATGAGTTTTCTTTGGCGTCTTCTGGACATTTTCTAAGGCAATAAAAAAAGTGGCATTTTAGCTGAAAACACCACTTTTGTTGATTAAACTTTGTTTAAAATGGCCTATTTCGTTTGCCAAACACCTTCAGCATCCTGATATTTCCAACCGCTGTGTGCTTTTTCTTTCCAAAGTCTGATGAAAACATTGGTGATTTCTTCTTCCCAATCCGCATGACCATTGGCAACTGCCAGTTCACGATAAAGTGCTTTGCGATCACGATTTTCATCAGCAACCAGTTTTTTCAGTTGTTGTCTGTCTTTCAAACCAAGGCTGTCAGTTGCTAAAATATCAATAAATCCTTCATTGGTGAAACCGATTATTGCAGTATCTAAGTAAGCTTGCAGACTTTCATCAAATCGTTGCTTCATGCGATCAGTGATTTCTACAATTGCAGGTGATGAAATATTGATGTTCACTTCGGCGTGAGCGGACGAAATAATCCAGTTTAAAGGATTTAAATCAAAACGATAGCTTTGCGGGTTATTTCCTTGTGTCTCTTCAGAATTCTCATCACCAATAATTTTATTGATGATTTTTTCAGCAGCATCTTCAGCTTCAGCGGCGGGGAAATAAACATTAATCGTGACGCAAGCCGTCATGAATAACAAAATTGATGATAAAACAGGGATTTTTAGCTTTTTCATAAAAGTTTCCAAAAGAAATAATGACTGCTATTATACAACTGAAAAATAAATATTAGCTGAATTAAATGTAGATTGAACAATCTTGTTAAATATTGCAATTGCATTTCTTTGATGAGGCTTTGGAAATAGGATCTCTAAATCTCTGTATTTTGATGTAAAATGTATTTATGATATTCGTATTGGCATTTTTTATTAATCCGTTTAACTCAATAATACCGGAACATACAATAACTATGAAACTATTAAAAATAATAAGTCTCCAGCTTTTTCTGTATTCGCAGTTTGGAGTCGCTCAAGAGACTGCCTACACTGAGCAGGAGCAGGAAGTTCTTAAGGCTCAATCTGACAGAATTTCCGCAATGATTATTGCAGATGTGGAAACATTGAATCTTCTGCTCGCAGAAGATCTCTCGTATGCGCACACAACCGGCTGGACTGAAACAAAGTCCGGGTATCTTGAAACTGTAAAATCCGGAAAAATTGATTATCAAAAGTTTGTTCCAGGAGATATAAAAGTGAGGTTCTATGGAGAAACAGCTGTGTTAACCGGAAAAGTCGATGTCAATTTAGGGAGAACAGACTTTACTATCAGGTTTTTGGAAGTTCAACGAAAGGTGAACGGAATATGGAAGTTAGCCGCCTGGCAATCAGTTTTGAGTAAAGTGGATTAACATAACTAACTGGTAGT
>JAGRJO010000332.1 GCA_020442725.1 Lysobacterales bacterium | reverse complement strand
GTCTCTGCACAAAGCCTATTTAACTAAAGAAGATAAATACATCAAAAAATCATCGCTTGATAGTTCGGTAGCTGACAAAAAACCTTTAGCAAAATTTATTACATTAACCGATCAGGTGATTCTCAAACAACTCAATCAGCAATTCCCACAAGTACAACATGAGTTTGATTTAACTCAATTGAAAGATGCTGAATTATTGCAGAATATAATCCAATCCGGTCGTTGTTTCTGGAAAAACTGTTATCGACCACCTTTAAATTTTGAAGAAACTGAACAAACAGCAAAGGAAATGTTGAAAGTTTCAGGACAGTTTTATATTGCCATCTATCAAAATACTGTTTTCCAATTCCAACAAAATCAGCAAACTCAAAGAACCAGCCAAATTATTGATACTAAAAAAGAAATTATTCCAAAGTTGTCAATACAAACGGTCGAACTTCATCACAATCTTCTCACAAATCTGCATCAAGAGACAAACATTGCTAAAGTGACATTTTTGCAAAATCAAAAGGAATTTTCTTTTCAGGATTTGTCTGATGGAAAGATTCATGCTGATGCCAAACTCCTTGAAATGATGGCTCGACATTTAAGGCAAATAGAGAAACTCGATTCAATGTATGCCCATTTTGAGCTCATTTTATTGAAGGAATTTCATATTAATGACCGTTATCTTGATGTGGATTTCAGAGAATTTGTTCTTTTACTGGTTGCTTTAAAACATGAAGGTTGGCAGATTGAAATTCACAAGAGCTTTAAATTGAAGCAGGTCAAAGCAAATAATTGGTATGCCAACGTCACTTCACAAGATAAACAAAGCAACTGGTTTGACTTGGAGCTAGGGGTTATGATTGATGGCCAACAAGTCAATATCTTGCCGTTTTTGGTAAAAGCGATAAAAACAGGTAAGTTTGATATAAATGATCACAGCGATTTAAGCATTAAACTGGAGGATGGCACAAATATTGGTATTCAACACCATGCTGTGAGACAAATTTTATCGACCTTAACTGAGCTTTATGACGAAAAATCACTCAATAAAAATAATCGTTTACAGTTTTCCTCGAATCAAATCATTCGTTTAAGCCAAGTTCAAAAAAGTCTGGAACAAAATTCAGAAACACCACTTCAATGGTCTGATGAGTTTGATTTTTCCTCGAAATCAGAAAACCTTTCAAAAATCAATCAGTTGCAGGATATTAATCCTCCGGAAAATCTGAAGGCTAGTTTAAGACATTATCAACTGAATGGAATTTCATGGTTACAATTTTTGCGAGAAAATGAATTGGGTGGAATTCTTGCAGATGATATGGGCTTGGGAAAAACCATTCAGGTATTAGCTCATTTGCTACATGAAAAAAATCATAAACGATTAAAAAAACCATGCTTGATAATAGTTCCGACTAGTTTGTTGAGCAACTGGCAGGATGAAATCAATAAGTTCACACCTCAACTCAACACAATCACTCTTTCGGGAACAAATCGTCATAAATTTCTCAAGAACATCGAACAGTATGACATTGTAATTACAAGTTACGGAACGTTTAACCGCGATGTCAAAAAGCTAAAAGAATACAATTTTTATTATTTAATCCTTGATGAAGCACAAACCATCAAGAACTCAAAAACACAAATTGCAAAAGCGGTTTCTGCGATTTCATCTGACCACCGATTGTGTCTGACAGGAACACCCATCGAAAATCACCTGGGCGAACTTTGGTCCTTGTTTAATTTCTTGATGCCCGGTTTTTTAGGGTCGTTAAAACAGTTTGAAACTATTTATAAAATCCCTATCGAAAAGCAAAGTGAT
Organism: Lysobacterales bacterium; assembly: GCA_020442725.1. GTDB lineage: Bacteria > Pseudomonadota > Gammaproteobacteria > Xanthomonadales > Marinicellaceae > NORP309. Next base: position 81 of record JAGRJO010000332.1, on the reverse strand, counting down.
ACTGACAGACAAGCTGACTTAAGAAAACGTGTGGAAGTTTTCATGTTACGAAGAACAAAACAACAAGTTGCCAAAGAGCTT
>JAGRJO010000331.1 GCA_020442725.1 Lysobacterales bacterium | reverse complement strand
ACTGCAAGTGCAACACATCACATCTTACTTTTCAACTTCGATAAAAATTTTGTTGCACTTCGTTGTTGAATCCAGCAAATATAATAAAAGCTCCCGAGAACAATTATGAAAAAGTCATTCATTTTATTGCTAATTATTGCATCATTTTCACAGGCACAAATCCCTGCAAACTTAGATTTACAACAGTTATACACATTAACTGACCCGTTGACTGTGAGACATGCAGGAGACGGAAGTGGCAGAATCTTCACTATCACCAAAGCTGGGACAATTCGAATTTATGATGGTTCTTCACTTCTTGCCACACCTTTTTTAGATATTACATCGAAAGTCAGAAGTGGCAACGAGCGCGGTTTATTAGGCTTGGATTTTGATCCGAATTATTCCAGTAATGGATATTTTTATGTCTATTACACACAAGAAACTCCGAATACCGGTGATACAATTATTGAAAGATATCAAGTGAGTTCAGGAGATCCAAATGTTGCAGATGCTAATAGCGGGCATATCATACTCAGAATAGACCAACCTGCATCCAACCATAATGGAGGTGACATCCACTTCGGACCAGACGGTTATTTATACATAGGAATGGGGGATGGCGGTTCTGGAAATGATCCATGGAATAATGCTCAAACACTTGATAACTTACTGGGCAAAATGTTGCGTATCAATGTCAATCCCGATATTATTTTTACAGATTCCATCGAACTGAATGAGACCTGTGGTTTGGATCAAGGACATTATTTTGTTCCATCTGACAATCCTTTTATCTCTAATAGTGGAGAATGTTCAGAAATTTGGACTTATGGTTGGCGTAACCCTTGGCGTTGGAGCTTTGATAGTCAAACCGGAGACATGATTGTCGGTGATGTTGGACAAAATGCCTATGAGGAAGTCAGCTTTCAGTCTGTATCCAGTCCTGGTGGTGAAAATTATGGTTGGAGTTGTCGGGAAGGTGCACACGACAACCCCAATACTAGTGAACCCAATTGCAATGATGGACGAGTATTTATTGAACCTGTAATAGATATAGATCGTACAATTAATGGTGACTGTTCTGTCATGGGTGGTTATGTCTATCGTGGACCAATCTCCGGATTGCAAGGACTATATGTTTTCTCAGATTATTGCGGTGGAAATATCAATTTTGCCACTCCTAACGGTCAAAACACCTGGTCATTCACAACATGGCAAGATGTTGGTTTTGGCATCCAAAGTTTTGGAGAAGACGAAGACGGCAATATTTATGTCTTACAAAACAGTTCGGTTTATAAATTTATTTTGACGCCTTAAATTTTGATTATTAGATAATTATATTTCAATCTGATATTCAGCTGATGGTGTGGAAGGAGGGATGTTAACCCTCCATCAGCGATTGTACTTGCTGATATATTGTTGTATCTTATGAATCACTTGTACCTAACTACTGACTAGAACAGTTCTAAACTGTTTCCACACAATCGCTGCTGTCAGAGCCACACTTAAATCTTTTTTGTTACTTCCTTTTTTGTTTCTTTTTTTAGCTTTAGAATTTTTCATATCTTTACTCCTATTTGAAAAATTAACGTTAAATAACGTAAGCGGAAACAGGTCAATTGCTACTGGTACAAATGGAGTATTCACGGGAATACAACAAAGTACAAATTCATTGTTTTACAATATGAAGGCATTAATCTATTTTATCAATAGTATTTTTAGGATAAATCAGGATTAATTGACAAAAATATTGATATTTTGTCCTTAAAAACTATTAATCTTGTCCCTAAAAAAGCAATAGGAACAGTTATGTAAACTTATAAGACATTGATTTTAAATAGATTTGATGGTGGGTCGTGAAGGATTCGAACCTTCGACCAATGGATTAAAAGTCCACTGCTCTACCGACTGAGCTAACGACCCAT
>JAGRJO010000330.1 GCA_020442725.1 Lysobacterales bacterium | reverse complement strand
GTTCAACTGCAAGTGCAACACATCACATCTTACTTTTCAACTTCGATAAAAATTTTGTTGCACTTCGTTGTTGAATCTAATGATCATATTTATTTGCTATTATTCCCAATAAAATCGTACATACAGTTCTTGAATTCTTTGCTATCAATAAACATTGTTACTAGTTCACTTTTCTCCTTTAATAAATCATCAAACATTCTGTGCGTAGTTTCCTGACTACATTTACTACTGACCATACAATCTTTGATACTTTTAGCAATTATGTCTATCAAAGACAAACTCGATGACATATCAAAGGTATTACATATAAGATGAGATTCGTTTGGGTTATTAAGTTTGAATGACTTTGGATTTTTTCTGGATACGACCCATAGCAAATTTAAATACCGACGCAAATTGACAACTAAGTCAGAAATTTCATCCAATTCATTTATGGAAATATTATTATTAATTTTATTTTTGAGTGTATTTAGGTCAGTAAAAAATAAATCATCAAAGTGAGGATCTAAAGCTGCGGGAATTTTGCTGGTTTTAATTTCATTATTCTTTTCAATAACAGGTTTATTTAGATTTGTTATCAAGCAAGTTTGAACTTCAGAAGCTAAGGAATTTTCCTTTAATGATTTATTCATGTTGTATGCAGATATTTGACACATACTGATTAGTTTTTTTCTTTTCATTTCCGTACAACTTGTATCATTCTGACACTTTAATATTTCAGCAACATCGTTCTTAAATGTTGATAATTCTGCCATAAACCAATTAATATCGCAAAACTCATCAAAGCTCACTCTTTTTGATAATTCAGAAAATAAAAAAGATGACTTTTTCCGAATCAAATCATATTCGCTTGATTGTAAATCAAGTGCTTCATAGTCTTTTATGACACAACATTTTTCTTTATGTTTGCCAAAAAACAACTCTACGATTCTAGTCCAATCGCTTTTTTCAAAAATACTCTGATAATCATCACAATGCAGGTTAATTATTAACTGCTTAGAATAGGCTTTATAATCAGCTATAAATTCATTGGCTTTTTCTATTAAAGCGTTTTCTGCAAATGAATTGAACGAAAGAAAAAAAACTAACAACCAACTTCTGTTATACTGCATTTGATTAATTCCCAAAGTTTCTGTTTGATTAAAAATTTTCTTTCCATTTTCCACAAGCATAGTAGAGAATGCCGTAATCTGTATAGCTGTCATAAATCCAGCTATGTTCTTTCAATTCTTCTTTCATCTTGTTGATTTCCTGGATTTTTTCATTTAGTTCTTTGTAGCAAGCAGCATTACCAATACTTTGACAACTATCTAAATCAAAATTTGGATTAAATGTTTCTTGATCTCCGCATTGAGATTGACTATCTGAAATACACTCATCATATCTTTCTTGCATTTTATCTCGAAATTCTTCTATTTTATTATCAAAACTATCACACATGTACTCAATACCTAAACACGCACCTATAAACTCAGAAATATCTTTATCTCCTTTAGGTTTTTTAGGGTTATCTGTATCATCTGTCTTATCATCTTTTTTATTCTTTCTAGGCTTTAATCCTGTAGTATCAATACTATTAATTGGGTCATTTACTGTATACGCAAAAAAATTACTATCCCCACCTGCAAAATCAATCGGATCCTTACTCGTCCATCTAGCACTATCAGCATCATAATCCCTGTACCCAAACCTTGTCAACTTTGTATCGTTGTCATAAATTCCACCGGCAAAGCCAAAGGGTTGAAAATCAGGGTTTGTATCGCTGATGATATTTCCCCAAACATCATAGCTTAATTCTTGGGCGATTGTTCCTGTTGCTACATCAATAATTTTCAGAGGTGAACCCAGTTGATTGGCAATAATTCTGTAAGTTACTCCGGCTTTGACCATATAACTGGGGATATTACTTCTGTCGCCGTAAATAAATCTGGATACAATATTACCTGCTGC
>JAGRJO010000032.1:6567-14225 GCA_020442725.1 Lysobacterales bacterium | reverse complement strand
ACTGCATAAAGCGTTATTAAATTAGAGGCAAAAGGTTGACCATTTGGACCATTAGCGGTGATAACATTGCCTTCAAGAAATAAATTTCCGAACTGGCGAACATAAAACAAAGCAGACTCATTAGCATGATTATTTTTTAATAATGTTTGAGAAATGGACGCGGTTGAATTGATATCATATATATATCCAGCAGCAGCTGTTCCATCACCATCATGATCTGCGTCAGAAACAAAGTTACTGGATAAACTTGAACATTTATCATTATCCCAACAGTTCCCTTCAGCCCTGTTCATTGTAAATGATGCTCCTCCTGTGACTCCAAAACCAGCTCCTGCATGTTGAGCAATGTTTAGTTCTATTCTTCCATTTGTTGATGTGAATGACGTTCCATCACCAGGAAAGTTATTACTCCCTTGAAGATAGACTCCTCCTCCACCAATAATAACATCCGTTGTATCAATATTTGAGATATTACCGATAATACTTGCTGGATGATTGGCATTTCCTGTCAGTTCAACACTAGAACCTCCCTTAATATAAATTCCTCCACCTTGTCCTGCTGCAATATTTGATAGAACTCCAAATTCCGTTGCAAACAAGTCATTGTTATCACCACTATTAATTGTGACTTGGCATCCCGTATCTGCGTATATTCCACCGCCATGTCCTGGAAACTCAACTAAATTAGCCCCAGATAATGCTTCATTACCTTTGATACTTGATTCTCCCATTAACGTGAAACTAGCACCATTTGTACAGGAAACACCTCCACCAACTTTGATAGCTGTATTATTATAAATTTGAGTATTAGTAGCAATGACTCGAGCATCTTCACCATGAACTTGTATTCCACCACCAAACTCACTCTCATGATCATAAACATTGCTATTGGCAATAGTTAAAAAAACATCTCCCCATACTTTAATCCCGCCAGTTTGACCTAAACCTGTATTCACACCTCCATAAATATTAAAGCCATCAGCAACTACAATTGTGTTACTCCCGACAGGACCATCAATATCAAATGTAACCATATTGTCAAATGGAGCCAGCCAATATGTTTTACCAACAGGAGGATCTCCTGCATTTGCTGAGGCACAACTTGCATACCCTCCGGTCATCCATTTGGTTTTTGCAAATGTGAAGTTTGGCTTAACGGTTTTATTAGCAGTAATCCTGACAAATGGATCAGCATCATTATAAGCATCCAGCAGGTTGTTATAATCACAATCCGCCGTTGCTCCCACAGTTACAAAAGCTGAACTAATAGATGTTACGGTTAATAAAAGTAGCGACAAAATTGTCTTGATAAAATTAATTTTCATTTTCGTTTCCCCGAAGTTTTAAAAAAGTGAGTGTATTAAACAAAAATGAAGTTTGAATATCCTGAATGAAGTTTGAAACATTCTGAAAGAGTTTGAACAAATATTTTTTAATATTTAAATCAATAAGTTATTAAATAAAAAAAGCCTGAAAAAATTCAGGCTTTTTAAAACTTTTGGTAATTTGACGTTACTTTCTAAGTTTATTTGGCAATAATGCAGCACCACCCATAAATAAAATGGCGATCACTCCGGCAACAACCAAGCCGGATACACCATCAATCAAAGCAGGATATTTTTCATTACCGGTTTGAGCTAAAGAAACGGCTCCACCACCGATTTTATCAAACAACCAAGACATGTTTTCAGTTAACCAGCCATACAAAAGCACATAGACCCATGCTCCGACCAAACCACCCAAAATCATGAAAATCGAATCTTTTCGCCCTGCTCCCAATGCAGCTAGTGTTGTTCCCGGACAATATCCACCAAGACCAAAGCCAATCCCAAAAATAGCTCCTCCAACAATCACACCAACATAAGAAGATTTCACACTAATGTGCGAAGTCGGAATCACGCCGGCTGCCATTAGAATAAATAACAGCAAACTAGAGAATCCTATTGCAAACAGGATGACTTTTGCCAAATGCAAATCAGTCAATCTTAAGAAACCGACGATTTTATTTGGATTTGTTGCTCCGACTTTGTGCAAAATAAAACCGAAAGCACCACCGATTACAATCGCTAAAATTATTTCTTTCATTTCATAACCTCCTTATTTTTTGAACACAAAGATTGCAACAGGAACTGCAATTGCAAAAACTCCGGCAGCAAATAAATATCCGCTTAAGGAAGTTTGCATCATACCGCTCATCATGTGACCTGATGTGCAGCCACTGGCAAGTCTCGCTCCAAACAGGATGAAGAAACCTGAAATAAAAGCTCCAAACATTCGCTTATTCCAGGAAGAACCCAGATTATCTCGCCAGGTTTGTGGAATCCAGCCTTCATCTTTTTCTACTTTTGGACCTCCTAGTTTTGCAGATAAGAAACCACCTGCGAACATAGCCAACACAAAAATAAAACCATAATTTGCAATATTCAAACTGCTTTTAGCATACTTACCATCACTTTTATTCAAGTAAGCATTTGAACTTGAATACGTTGTGTTTCCTTCTGCATCTGTGTTTTTCTGTGCCAAATCCGGTTTGAGCTTACAAAAGATAAAACAATCAGCAATAACATACTGTGTGGAAACACCAATCGGCTTCACAAGTGCTACTGCAATTAAAAAACAAAACCCAAGAATGATTCCACTCTTAAGCCATCCCCAAGAACTATTCATAAATGTACCCCTAAATTTAGATTAACTGACTGCATAAAACTTTATGCACCGCGTTCCAAAACACTATCCGAAATTAGAAAATGTTATATTAAACTTAGCTAATATAGCACTAAGCAAGGAAGTTATGCAAATATAAAGACAAATGCGAAGTTGTTTTAGTTTGGAATATAATTTTTGAACAGCTGATTGGCTCAGTTTAACTATTCATATCAATTAATTGTGTCAGACGACTTTTGAGTTGTTTGGCAATATCTTGAGAAATTGTCAAATTGATATACATACAGGAACTATTGACAGCTTTTTTTAAGGATGCTGAGTCCAGTTGACTGTTATGAATTTTATTCACCGCCTTTTCATAATTTTCAGGTATGAATTTTTTGACTTCAGCTACCAGCTTTTGTTGCAGTAACAGACTTGAGGAAATGGCTTCTGAGACCATTGAGTTCACGATAAAGCCATCCTGTTCTAATTCAAGCAGATCCTTGATTGGACTCCATTGATCGGAACATTTATTGAAAATATCCGATACATAGGTTTTACTATCTACAAGAATTAGAACCCAACGTTTTTCCTGTGATAAATCATAAACCCGATTATGAATGGCATCCTCACCCTTCTCGGTTCTTTTGAGCAAAAGTTCCACAAGTCGCCCTAAGCAAATTATTCAGCAAATGCTTCGATGATGCTTTTTATCAGCTTAATGGTAATAACCACATAAAAAGCACCGAACAGGAAAACACCGGCAACAGTCAGTCTGAGAATTTCTTCAGGAACCTGATTGAAAAATGGCAATGCCAGATAACCGGCAGTAAAAATACTAACCAGAAACATTAATGATTTCCAGTATTTACCAACCAGACCACCTGAGAATTGTTTGTTGAGTGAAACAACGAGATACATGCAATATGCCATGATGATGGCTGCCCCGATAAATATGTAATTCGCAATGTCCATGATAACCCCCCAATTTTTAGTGTTATTTGGTATATTAAAATGAATTGTAACAAATTGTAAACTCTTTTCTGGTTTTTTTACAGCCCTTTTTTTAATAATTTTGCCGGAGCTAAATCCGTTGAAATGATGAGACGATTTTTTGTCGATCGGTGGTCTTGCTCATATTCGGTAAACTGTTGATAAACATGCGACCATAAGCTTTAGTGATAATTCGTTTATCACAAATGACCAAAATCCCTTTGTCGGCCTCACTACGAATTAAACGCCCGATGCCTTGTTTCAATGTAATAATCGCTTTAGGAAGTTGATACTCAAAGAAAGAATTCTTGCCCTCTTCGGTGATTTTGTTGATTCTCGCCTGTAAAACAGGGTTGTCAGGATGAGCAAAAGGTAATTTATCAATAATCACACAAGATAAATTATCTCCGGCAACATCCACTCCTTCCCAAAAACTGGCAGCACCCAGCAAAACACCATTACCGGCATCAGCAAATTCAGCCAGCAACTTATGACGGCTTCCGCGACCTTGTACAAAAAGCGGTTTATCCAGTTTCTCATGAAAAAATTGTGCCGCATCATTAAGAGCCTTGTGGCTGGTAAAAAGGAAAAACACTCCTCCGGAGACTTGTTCAATAAGTGGTAATACATGTTCACATGTTTTTCGATTGTAATCGTAACTATTTGCATCCGGTAAATCTTTCGGAACATAAAGAATCGCGTTGCTTTGATAATCAAAAGGACTATCCAGCAAGATTTCTTCACTTTCAATCAAGCCGGTTTCCTGCTTGAAGTGGGAAAAGTTCTCATTCACTGCTAAAGTCGCTGAAGTCAAAATCCAGGCTGCCTGATTTTCATTGCGGAATTGTGTTAATGGATCTGAAATATCCAATGGAGTTTTGTGAATAATGAAATACTTTGGTTTCACTTCGTACCAATAGATATGATTCACGTCCAGTTTTCCCAAAATTTCTTCAAGCATCACCACCAGCGATTCACAGCGGATAAAACATGATTCCAGACCTTTGGATTGAGATGCCAATGCTTTCAGAATTTCACCCAAGTCCTTAAGACTTTGTTGAAGGAGTTGTAAATGCTCGGCATTGGATTTGCGACTGAGCATATTTTGCAAGGTATCTGTTTCCACCAAGTCGGAAAACTGCAAATGAATATCTCGCAAAGCCTGTTCCACAAATTCATGATTTTTTGACACCGTTGCGAAAGTTCCCGTCACTTCGTTGCATTCTTTCAGAATATCATTGAGCAAATCAACACACTGATAGGATGAAAACGACTGACTGAAAAATCGGGATGCAATTTCGGGAATTTGATGAGCTTCGTCCAATATCACGACTTCAGCATCAGGCAACAACTCCCCAAAGCCTTCTTGTTTCAACGCCATATCTGCAAACAACAAATGGTGATTCACCACCAAAACATCAGCTTCCATTGCTCTGCGTCGGGCTTTCATGACAAAACAATCGGTGTATTCGGGACATTCAGCACCAACGCAATTTTCAGCCGTTGAAGTCACATGCCGCCAAACCAAGTCATTTTCGGTCACCTCTTCTACTTCCGACTTGTCTCCGACGGTTGTTTGATGAGACCATTTTTCAATAATCTGCAACGGATAAGCATAATCCGGATTGTGCATAATGCGGGAATGATAAGCATTGTGCATTCGATGCAGACATAAATAGTTGGACCGACCTTTGAGCAACCGGGCTTTCGGTTTGAGTTCCATAATCTCTAAAACCTTAGGTAAATCCCGATAGAAAAGTTGTTCCTGAAGGTTTTTTGTCCCGGTTGAAATGATTGTTTTTTTCTTTTTGGATATGGACGGAACTAAGTAAGCAAAGGTTTTTCCGGTTCCGGTTCCTGCCTCAGCAATGAGTGTCCCACAAGCATCAATGGTGTCTGAAATCTTATCCGCCAGCTTGAGTTGAACATCCCGAACTTTAAATCCGTTCAGTTTTTTGGCGAAAACTCCGTTCTCACCGAGAATGTCATAAACACTCATACTAGAAAGTTTCCGGAGCGATGACTAAGCAATCTTCCTGCTTTTTAACAGCATCTTGGTAATTTCGAATATATCCCAACCTTTTTGCCGCCGCTGCCAAAATTCGATAGGATTTTTCACAGTGACTGCCTTTACTTGGTCCTTGTTCGGTGGATTTTTCTGCCCAAACATGAGCTTGTTTATAATCCTTTTTGTGCAAATAAATCTCAGCCAGTAATTGACTCACCTGTGGTGCTTGCTGAATTTCATTGGCTCTTTGTAGCATTTCAATGGCTTCTTCAAATTGATTGTTACCATAAAGTTCTTTAGCCTGATTATACAATTCGAGCACAGAACCGCTAAGTAATGGCATGGTTTCAATCACCGAATCCTGCTTATTCTGAGGATTAATTTCAGCATCAATTGTGGCATCACGCACATCGGCCGGTTTATGCTCCTCGAACATCTGACAGGATGATAAGCTCGTCAAAATAACAAGACTGAATGTAATTTTTTGAAGTTGATTCACGTTATTCAAGGATTGAAGTTACAACAATCGGTTATCATAAAAGCTGAGTTGGTTTTTGGCAAATGCAAATTCACATTAACGGCAAATCCAATTGTCTGCCATCATTTTCTTCGCTAAACTGAACTCCAAGACCAATCAGTCGCACCGGTCTTTTTTTTCGACACCAGGCTTTCTCAACCAGTTGTTTGAATATTTCTTTGTCGGGAGCATGTGCCAGCATTTGTGCTGTTGTGGTTTGAAAGTTATTGAATTTAAGTTTCACATAAAGCGATTTAATTGGTAAAGGTCTGTTATTTTGGCTTTTTTCCAGTCGTTTCATAAAACCGGTAAAGAGTGTTTCGACTTCATCAATACATTCTTTGAGTGTCTTCTTATCATGCAAAAAAGTGTCTTCAATGCTAAGAGACTTGCGAATGCTTTCTGAAATCACTTCGCGATGATCAATACCTCGTGCCAAATTATAAAGTTGATAACCAAACTTGCCAAACTGCTGATGCAATTGTTGCTGATTAAACTTTTGTAAATCGGTACAGGTTTGGATTCCGAGATTTTGCATTTTTTGATTGGTGACTTTTCCCACTCCAAATATCTTTTTTACCGGTAAATCGGCAACAAAACTTTCAACATTTTCAGGTGTGATGGCAAACTGTCCGTTGGGTTTATTCCAATCGCTGGCTACTTTAGCGAGAAATTTATTCGGAGCAATTCCCGCCGATGCAGTGAGTTGGTGTTTTTGCCAAATTTTCCGGCGAATTTCCGCTGCAATTAAGGTCGCACTACCCTTGCATTGCTTGCAATCACTGACATCGAGATAAGCCTCATCCAATGATAAGGGTTGAATCAAATCGGTATATTCATGGAAAATTTTATGAATTTCATTCGAAATTTGTCGATAAAGCGGGATATTGACACCGACAATAATCAATTGCGGACATTTCTTAATCGCCTGACCCATAGGCATGGCAGAATGGACACCAAAAGCACGGGCTTCGTAATTACAAGCTGCCACCACTCCACGACTTTCGGGGCGACCGCCAACGGCAACCGGTTTGCCTTTGAGTTGTGGATTTTCACGGGTTTCAACGGCTGCATAAAAGCAGTCCATATCAATGTGAATGATTTTACGGAGTGATGATTTGGTACTTTCCACCGGGTAAATCCCCTAAATTATAATCACCAATTTGAGTTCTGATAAGACGTAAAACCGGCAAACCAACATGAGCCATCATGCGCCGAACCTGTCGGTTTCGCCCTTCATTGATTACAATTTCTACCCAACTGGTTGGAATATTTTTCCTTTGCCGAATCGGTGGATTGCGTTTCCAAACAAATGCCGGTTGTTTCAGTTGCAACTGCACCGAAACTGCTTTGGCAATTCCATCCTTGAGTTCAACTCCTTTACGCAGTAAATCCAGCGATGGCTTACGTGCAACTCCTTCAACCTGAACCAGATAAACTTTATTGACTTTTTGTTTGGGATGAGCCAGTTGATGTTTGAGTTGACCGTCATCT
>JAGRJO010000032.1:0-6468 GCA_020442725.1 Lysobacterales bacterium | reverse complement strand
CTGACTTCACGATTTTTCCCTTCCAGGAGCACTACATGAAACCATTGATTGCTCTCCCCGGCTCCGGCTTGTTGAATATCACTGAAAGCCGCTTTGCCATCTTCCAATTCCACACCGTTTTTCATGTTATCCAGCATGGTCTGGTCAACTTCGCCAAAAATCCGACAGGCATATTCACGATCCACCTGAGTGCTTGGATGCATCATATGATTGGCAAATTGTCCGTCTGTGGTAAACAACAACAAACCGGTAGTATTAATATCCAGTCGTCCGATATTGATCCAGCGTTGACCTTTGAGTTCTGGCAAATTGTCAAAAACGGTTGGGCGATCTTTTTCGTCCTTACGAGTTGTTACCTGTCCCAATGGTTTGTTATACATCAGAATCTTGAAATCCGGTTGTTGCATTTCAACTTTCCATTTTCGGTTCTTCCACAGAATCACATCCCCGGATTTGATGTGAAATCCCAACTCAATCAATTGGTTATTGACATAAACCTGAGACATGGAAATGGCTTTTTCCAGTTGTCGGCGAGAACCCAAACCACTTCGGGCCATGACTTTCTGGATGCGCTCGGAAACTTCTTCCGTTGCTGATGATTTGTTATTTTTTTTATTCAATTTTGTTGTCCTAAGTCAAGTTCAGGCATAAATGTGTCTATATCTTTGATTTCCGCTAAAGTCGGTAAATCCTGCAGGGATTTAAGATTAAAATAATCTAAAAACTCTTTGGTTGTTCCAAACATTGCCGGTTTTCCAGGTACATCACGATAACCTAAAACCCGAATCCATTCTCTGTCCATCAAAGTGCGGATGATGTTACTGCTGACCGCAACACCACGAACATCCTCAATTTCACCTCTGGTAATGGGTTGTCGGTATGCCACCAATGCCAGTGTTTCTAATAAAGCACGAGAATATTTCTTCGGCTTTTCTTCCCAAAGTTTAGCAATCCATGGTTGTATGGATTGACGTGTTTGCAGACGAAATCCGCTCGCAACTTCAACGACTTCCAGTCCTCTGTCTTCGTAATCTTTTGTCAATTGCTCTAAAGCCTTGGCAACATCGTTGTGAGTCAATTCCTGTTCAACGAAAAGACTCTGCATTGTTTTCAAAGTCAGCGGCTCAGCTGATGCCATTAGTGCGGCTTCAATAATATTTTTAACTTGTTTGATTTCCATGCTTACTCCAAAGGCTTGATATAGATTTTTCCATAAGTTTCATTTTGAACCAAATCAAATACCTGTGTTTTTAATAATTCCAGAACCGCTAGAAATGTCACCACAACTCCATGTCGTCCTTCAGATGGCACAAATAAGGAATCAAATGTCACCATTGACTTTCCTTTGAGAGCTGCTAATAAGGATATGACTTTATCCTTAACGCTTATGGTTTCACGTTCGATGGCATGAGATACTTTAAGATCTGCTCGAGCCAGAACATCTTTAAATGCCATAATTAAATCTCTCATGTCAACTTCCTGAGGAACGACATTGATTTGTTTGTTATCAAGATAAACACTGGCAACAACAAAATCACGATTTTCCTGAGGCATGTCTTCCAAATTCTGTGCAGCAGTTTTAAATCTTTCGTATTCCTGTAATCGTCTGACCAATTCCGCTCTGGGATCTTCTTCCTCATCATCTTCGGATATTGGTTTTGGCAACAGCATTTTCGATTTGATTTCAGCCAGCATCGCTGCCATCACCAGATATTCGGCAACCAATTCAAAGTCCATGTTCCTGATGAGGTTGATATATTCGATGTATTGATTGGTAATTTCGGCGATTGGAATGTCCAGAATGTTTAAATTCTGCCGGCGAATTAAATACAACAACAAATCCAAAGGACCTTCAAAGGCTTCCAGAATGACTTCCAGTGCATCCGGCGGAATGTACAAATCTGTCGGCATTTGTGTGAAAGGTTTCCCCTCAACAACCGCAAAAGGCATTTCCGACTGAACTTGTGTTCTGGAGTTGTCAGACAAAATCAATCACTCCTTTTCCTTCGCGAATGACTTGCGGACCGTCATCGAGTAATTCAATCACAGTCGATGGTTCAGCCGGTGTGTAACCGGAGTCGATGATATACTCCAAAGCATGTCCAATGCGATCGTTGATTTCATCAGAATTTAGCTCATAATCATTGTTTTCCTGAATTTCCAACGAAGAACTCATGAATGGCTCTCCGATTTCTTCCACAAGAGCTTTCACCACTTCATGATCCGGTAGTCTCACACCAATAGACTTGCGGTTTTGATGTTGAAGTTTTTTCGGAACTCGACGAGTTGCCGGCAAGATAAAAGTATAAGCTCCGGGAGTGTGAGACTTGATAATTCCAAAAGCAATATTATCCAAAATTGCGAAGTCACTAATTTGGGAAATATTGCCGCAAATCACACTAAAAAAATGTTGTTTATCTATGTTTCTAATCTTTGCGACCGTTTTCGGTGCCTGCACATTATCCATCGCCCAACCGAGTGCATAACCCGAGTCTGTGGGATAGACAACAATTCCACCTTTTTGGATGGCTTCCGCCGCTTGTTTAATCAAACGTGGTTGCGGATTGTCAGGATGAACATAGAGAATTCTTGCCATTATTAAACCTTTACGAAGCGATTCTCATCACGATTTTTGGCAACTTCCTTTGGATTCCATACCTTTCCGTTCATAATCACCCACGCGCCTTCAGCTACAGTTTGCACTGCTGCTATGGCGCATCCGATATTAAAAATCGCATCCGAATTTTGAAACTTTGCAGGAGCTAAAGCTCCGGTTAATACAATTTTTTTTCCTTTTAAATCAGAAAGATAATTTGCCGTCTCAACCATGGTATCTGTTCCGTGAGTAATAAGAAAATGCTCTTCTTCTGATTTTTCAATCACTTTTTTTATCAATTCACGATCATCATCAGTCATGTAAAGACTGTCTTTTTTCATTAACGATAATACCTCAAAATCAAACGCCACATTGAAAGAGTGCAATAACTCTCCAATGACCGGTTGTCCGATTTTGTATTCGCTAGCATCATCAAAATATAATTTATCGATTGTTCCGCCAGTCGTGATAATCTTCAATTGTTTCATTGAATCAATTTGTTAAAAATGAAAAAAACCTATTTTATACACAAATGCATCAAAACCCAATTCATATTTCATTAGATATGTTGCATAATACTGTTTGAGTATCAATAACCGTCAAATATGACAAAGTCATTCTATTTCATTGCAATTATAGTTTTCGCCTTTTGGAATTCGCAATTTGCTAATGCACAAACTATAGAAACCAAAGAATCAGAAATTACTGAAGTTTCAGAAATCACTGAACAACCGGTAATTTCACAGTTTGAACATCTCATTGATGCGGACACGATTGTTTACCAACTTCGCAAAAAATATGGCATTCAAGGCTCTATTCATCTCACTCAAGCTGTTTGGAATATTCTGAGTTCTTTTAATAATCAGGAACAAGCCCAAAGCATCTGGCAGAAAGCAATAGAAAATATCACTGAACAGGACTTTGTAAATCCAACAATTAATTTTCAATTCGAATATGGCAAAATTCTCAGTCAATATACACATGGAATGAATATTCAAACCTGGAATAACATGCGATCAGATTTTGATATTTCAGCGAAAAACTTGTTGGAGTTCCTCAATAATGCTGATGATTTTGATGTTTATTTACAGCTTCCTAAAATTTGGCAAATCATTTTATCTGAAATCATCAAGCAAGAAGAAATCAACTGGACAGAGGTATTTGCAGAGACCTTTAATCTTTTTGACGAGTCAAAACCGAAAACAGATGAGGAAAATACTGAAGGTAAAGTTGATGCAACCCAGCCACTCAACAACACTTTGTCAGAATTATTAAAGTGGTATGAAAAAGAAGACAAACTCTCTGAACTGCCTGAATTACTTCAATCCGAAGGACTGGTTGCGACAAATGACAAGAGCCTGTTTCAAAGTTTTTTACGCTTTTCATTAAACCAATCCTCTAATAATCTCATTGCCTCGGTTTTCAGTTGGCAGGAATTATCTTTTAACTTGTACAGGCACAAAGATTTATTTGCTGTTACAGATTTGAAAGATTTGCAAAGTTTTATTGAAATAAATAGTGCTTGGTTTACTGAAAAATCGGATGAATTGGCAAATGTAAATTCAGCTTTGTCTGGAATCATTTCGCAAAGTATTGATGAGTTAAAAACAGGATTTATCATCCCTGAAGCCAGTGAAGAATTGATTTTTAATCCGCAATTTAATAGTAAAACCCGTGGAATTTATCAACTGGTAGAACCCGGCTTTGATAGATATATGAATCTGCCATTTCGCCAAAAAATCATGCAAGAACTGGAAGTTTGTTTGAATATCAGTCGCGAACATGAGCCAAATCCACAGCAACCAATCTCCGAAAATCAATTCACCGGTTGTTTGTCGGACTTCGCCCGTGCCGCATTGGAAGAGGCTCAAAGCAGAGAATTAGCCGGCTCATTAACCAAAATAGATACCAAAGAAGCTATTGACCGAGCCCTGAATTTGCCCTACTGGCAAATTATTAACATCCTTTATGCAAACGAAGCCCAAAACGAATGTCTGGATGGTGAGCAAGAACTACCTAACCCGTTAGAATGGTCATTCGCTGCCGAATCTATTCTTTGGTTTGCTGATCGTTGGCCTGGACTTTTACATGCATATCCAGCAGTTAAACAAAAAATTAATGCTGTTATCAATCAAGGTGAGCGTCTGAATAAAAAACTGAGTTGTATCAACAATAACTATCAAGATCTTCTCAGTCGTCATTTCGAGAAAATTCAACAGTCATGGAAAAATAGCAAAGCCGAAATCAAGTTAGTTGCTAACGAATTTAACCAGCAAAATCTCAAAGAAGAAAGTGATGTGGACTTATTGAACGGTTTGCAGCAACAAAGTAACTACAAAGTCAAAGATGCACAAATTCAAGCCTGTCAGGCACAAACATCCTGTGGGGTCCGTATCGCTTTAGAGCCAACCCGAGCATTATTTGGATTGTTTCCCAATCATTTGTTGATTGCTGACCAATTAAAATTGGGTGAACTTAAACTCTGTTACGATAATGTCGGCTGGGAAAACCGCCGCGCGGCACCAACACATTTGGATAATGATAATGTGGCGAATTATTATGGGCATTTCAGCTTCAGTCTTAAAGGATTTTACAATGACGAAATCATCTTTGAGAAGAAACTCACCAGTGATGAAGAAAATCTTTACTTGTTTGGTTCCAGCGATGAATCTGTCTTGCAGCAATACTGTCCACTTGCCATTGTGGGAACAAATATCAACACATCTCTCAAAAGAGGCACATTTGGTCTGGTTCCGAACCGTTTGACTTTTTTGACGGCATCACGAGCCGACACATCCAAAATCTTAACATCAAACTGGCAAATTGGAAAAGAATGGAGAGATAAGTTTATAGGCTCAGAAGCCATTGCCGGTGTTGAAGTTATCAGCGTGAATCATTTGGAGGAACTAAGCCAAGATGTGCAACTGGCATTTCAAGGCAAATCCAAAGAGTTGGAAAAACTCATCTATCAAACATTATTAAATCAGATTTCTCAACCAACCGAGACTCAGAAAAAACTCACTCAAGGTTTGGCTGACTACGATCGCTCTATTAAATTATTCGCTGCGATGCTCTATTTTCTGCAACCGGAAGAATATTTATTAAGCGACAATATTCAATCGCTACTCTTTGGTAAAACACAAATTGCAAAAGTTGATGAAATAGCAAGACACTATCAGAATGAGCAAAGCATCACCGAATTTTTGGAGTTTATGGATGCCAATCTTAAAATAAATGAAAATAAATGGAATAATTTCCAAACTCTCGGGTCAAATGCAAGTCTGCAACAAACTTTGCTGCGTTTAAAATCTATCAAGTAAACACCAACAAAAAAACAACTATGAGAAAATTTAATTTCATCGCTATTGCTTGTCTATTTATCTACAGCCAAATTTCACTCGCGCTCAATCAAGATGATTTACTGGATGCAGATGATGCCTTTTCAGGGAAAATCACCAAAGTCACTATGGAAGATATTACTCTTCACTTTGATATAGCAGATAAATATTATCTTTACAAACATGCTTTCAAATTTCCAAATAGCGATGCATCTGTCGAGTTTGGCGAGGCTCAGATTCCTGATGGAGAAAAGAAACAGGACGAATTCTTTGGCGAGGTTGAAACTTATCACCACTCGATTGATATAATTATTCCTTATCAAAACCCACAGGTCAAACGCGAAACAACATTCAAGTTTCGTTATCAAGGCTGTGCGGAAGCCGGAGTATGTTATCCGCCTGAGACCAAAACAGTCAATTTAACTTTACCGGTTCCACAAGCGGCAGAGCTTCACGGCAATGACCCTTTCTCCGCTAAAACTGACAGCTCTCTCGGTTTGGGAAGTGAGTCAAGCTGGGGAGGACAGATGGACG
>JAGRJO010000329.1 GCA_020442725.1 Lysobacterales bacterium | reverse complement strand
GCTGATTTATCTTTTCAGTTATCCGGGACCATTAAAAGCATCAATGTGAAAATTGGTGATTCTGTTGAAAAAGATGACGAATTAATTCATTTGTACAACCCAAATATCGACCCTGCTCTGGCAGCCAACGAAGCCAAACTCGAATCCATTCTCACTCAAATCAGACAGGTTGAAAAGGATTTGGAGAATTTAAAAACTCTGAGAAAGAACAACTCCGTCAGCAAAACAACTTATGAACATAAAGAAACGGAATTGAAAAATCTTTTGGCACAACAGAAATCTGTTGAGTCTGAAATGACTCTCTCACAAGCCAACCAACAAGAAACGATTATCAAGGCACCTTTCACCGGAATAATTTCACAATTCAGCAAGCAACCCGGAGAATTTGTCTCGGCCGGTCAGCCGGTGATTTCTATCTATCAAAACAAAATATTGGAAGTTGAAACAGAAATCACCAAAGAACTTTGGTCAAATCTCAAGTTGGGCGATGTTATAGAGGGGTATCTTGGAGATGAAAAACTTGAGTTTGAGTTGGTTGAATTAGCACAAAGTGCAAATCCTCTGACACATTTGTTACCTGTAGTTTTACAGCTGAAGAATAGTCTACCGGAAGCCATTGGACAAAACGTAAACCTCTCTTTTCCACAGAAATATCAAAACGTCTATCAATTACCTCTGCAAACTGTTATTGACGATGGAATCAACCAGCCTTATGTGTTTGTAACTGAGAGAAAAAAGGCTCAAAAACACATCATTAAACCATTATTTATCAATGGAAATGACATTATCTTTGAAGTTGATAATGTCATTGATAATCCCGTGATTATTGAGGGGCAAAGTAAAGTCGCATCAGGAACTCCGATTGAGGAATAGTCATGAATTTAGTCAATTTGCTGGTCCATCAAAAAAGATTAATTCTCACAACTGCGATTTTATTTGCAATTGCAGGCGTTTATTCATGGCTCAACATGAATCGCCAGGAAGATCCTTTTTTTCCCTATCGTAATGGTTTTATTCTGACCCAATATCCGGGAGCCAGTGTCGAAAACATCGAGAATCTGGTTCTTGAACCATTGGAAAAAGAAATCTCCCAAGTTGAAGAAGTTGATGAAATCAGGGGAATAGCCAGAGCCGGCTTTTGTCAGATTACAGTCAGAATGAAAGAATATGTTTATGATACCGATTCAGCGTGGAACCGTATCCGAGATGCTGTTGAACGAGCAAAAACTCAGTTTCCTGAAGGTGTAATGACTCCTCTGGTCGAAGACAGAGTGATTGATACACCGCTGGTTGTTTATTCTTTATCCGGTCATAATGATGTGATGTATATGCGAAAAGTCGCTGAGGAAGTCAAATTAAAACTTCTTTCAGTTCCCGAGCTTTCTAAAATCAAACTTTACGCCCAAGCCGAAGAGGAAATCTCCATTGAACCGGATTCAGATAAGTTAAAACAATTGGAAATCAATTCCGATTATTTGGTTAAACAAATCACTTCGAAAACTAAAGTCGTTCCATTACAAACCTTACAAGCAGACAGCAGACAAATCATCCTGAATGCAAAAACCGAATATCAATCCATTGATGAAATCAAATCGACACTGATTATGCTTCCTGACGGCACAAATATGCCTTTGGAACTATTGGCAAAAGTCAAATACGGAGCCAAACAAGATGCTGGTTCAGTATTTTGGAAAGATGGAAAAAGAGCCATAGGCATTGGAATGTTTATTCCCGAAAATCAGCTTAATGTGGTTACCTTTGGTGAAAAAATCAAATCCATCATGAATGAAATTGACAAGCAATATCCTGACATTGAATTTGAACCGATATTTTTTCAACCGAATCGAGTTTCTGCCAGAATATCAGAACTCGGCAACTCTTTGCTGATGGGAATGATATTGGTTAGTATCGTTCTGACGGTTTTTCTGGGAATGCGTCCCGGGTTGGTTGTTGCCAGTATTATTCCTCTAGTGACATTCAC
>JAGRJO010000328.1 GCA_020442725.1 Lysobacterales bacterium | reverse complement strand
CTTCAAAAACATCCTCACGAATTGCAAATATAAAATCTTTAATATTTTCAGATTCAAGCAAATCAGTGCGTTGTTGATAAATAACCAATCTTTGGTCATTGGCTACATCATCATATTGCAACAATGATTTACGAATATCAAAGTTATGGGATTCAACTTTTCTTTGGGCACCTTCGATGGTTCTGGTTATCCATTTATGTTCGATGGACTCATCATCTTTCATGCCAAATTTACGCATTGTTGAGGCGATGTTACCGCCAAAGATACGCATGAGGTTGTCTTCCAGTGAAATATAGAATCGTGATGATCCCGGGTCACCCTGACGACCGGCACGACCACGAAGCTGATTATCAATACGACGAGACTCATGTCTTTCTGTACCAATGATTCTCAAACCACCTTTGGATAATACACTTTCATGAACCTCTTTCCAGTTGTCTCTGGCTTCTTGCTTTTTGTGATCAGGAATAGTGTCACCCAGTTCTTTGAGTTCAATTTCTAAGTTTCCACCCAACACAATGTCTGTTCCACGACCTGCCATATTAGTTGCAATTGTGATAGCTCCCGGTTTTCCGGCTTTGGCAACAATCAGAGCCTCTCTTTCATGTTGCTTGGCATTAAGAACATTATGTGGAATTTTAAGTTTTTTCAGTCTTTCCGAAATTAATTCAGAGACTTCAATGGATGCTGTACCAACCAGAACCGGTTGTTTGCGTTCATAACAATCCTGAATGTCTTCGATAATCGCTTTAAACTTACCTTCCATTGTCAAGAATACCAAATCACCTTGATCGTTACGAACCATTGGTCTATGTGTTGGAATTACAACAACTTCCAGTCCATAAATTGTATGAAATTCGTAGGCTTCTGTATCTGCCGTTCCGGTCATTCCGGCCAGTTTCGGATACAATCTGAAATAATTCTGAAATGTTACCGATGCCAGTGTTTGGTTTTCTTTTTGAATAGGAACATTTTCTTTTGCTTCAACTGCTTGATGCAATCCGTCACTCCAGCGTCTTCCAGCCAACGTTCTGCCGGTAAACTCGTCAACAATGACCACTTCCCCATTATCGACAATATAATCGACATCTTTTTGGAATAAATGTTGGGCTCGCAAAGCAGCATTCACATGATGAGTCAATTGCAGATGTTTGGTGTCATAAAGTGATTCACCTTCCTTAATCAAACCTTCTTTAACACAAAGCTCTTCAATTTTTTCCATGCCTTGTTCAGTCAAGTGTATCTGCTTGGCTTTTTCATCAATAATAAAATCGCCATCCGGTTCCTTGAGAGCCATTTGTTTTTTGGCTTCGAGCATGGATTTAATGCTCCCATCACCTTCTTCAATTTTTTGCGATGAAGGTTGGAGTGCAGGAGTGAGGCGATTAATACGGTGATACAGTTCCGGTGAATCGTCGGTTTGTCCGGAAATAATTAAAGGTGTTCTTGCTTCATCAATAAGAATAGAGTCAACCTCGTCCACAATCGCAAAGTGCGGTTCTCTTTGAGCTTTATCTTCCAATGAGAAAGCCATGTTGTCACGCAAATAATCAAACCCGTATTCGTTATTTGTACCATAAGTGATATCTGCTGCATAAGCAGCTTTTTTATCGGCCGGATTCATGCCGGGAACAACAATCCCAACACTCATCCCAAGAAAATTATATAAAGGTTCCATCCATTTGGCATCACGGGTTGCCAGATAATCATTAACCGTTACAATGTGAACACCTTTGCCGGTTAAAGCATTCAGATAAGCCGGTAATGTTGCTACCAGAGTTTTACCCTCACCGGTTCTCATTTCAGCAATTTTTCCGTTATGAAGAACCATTCCTCCAAGCATTTGTTCGCGATAATGGCGCATCTTCATCACACGCACAGATGCTTCACGAACCACAGCAAAAGCATCTACGAGCAAATTGTCCAAATGCTCACCGCTTGCTAATTTATCTTTTAGAACTTGTGTTTGATGTTGAAGATCTCCGTCTCGCATCGCTTGATACTTG
>JAGRJO010000327.1 GCA_020442725.1 Lysobacterales bacterium | reverse complement strand
TTGTGAGTAAAACCATGATTCAAAGTTTCACAGGCCGGGATTTGTTCTTCTGAAGTGGTTTTAAAATTAGGAAAGATTTTCTGTAATAAAAAAGCAATGTCACTAAACATTAAACCTTGTTGACGGTTTTCAAACACGCAATTATTGTTTTTCTAAACGAACTTTAAGATTTGATAGGCCCTTTTCATAATCAGGGGCAATCATATCTTCCAAAATCAAGCCAAAATATCGATAAAAAACATTGTAGCCAAAATCATTTTCAAATGTCCATACTACAGTTGTTCCATTCCCAACCGGACTGAATGACATATTTGAAAATGCCGGTTGATCGGACTTGCCAAAATAAAGTTCATATCTAACCAGTTTGTTTTCTTCAGACTCTATAATTTCATTCGAGCCTTTATAAACCTTTTCATTTCCTTGCCATGAAATTTTGGAGCCAACACCGGATTCAGCTCCTGAAATTGTATAAACAGCTTTTGGATCTAGTCCAAACCAAGGAGACCAATCGTTAAAGTTTTTTTGCGAATTCACGAATTTAAATATAATCTCTGTCGGTTTTTCTATAAAAACACTTCGGGACATAGAAACTTTAGATGGTAAAAACAAACCGCCTATAGCCACTAATACAATTAAAAATATAAGTGCTAAAACCGTGTAACGAAGGATTCTCATTTTCTATTTGTCATATAAAGATTAGGTTGTCATTTTACATTAATCGATTTGCTTTCATAAGGAACCAGTGTTTTTTATGCACTTATAGTGATTACAATTAAGATTTCGTTCTTTTAAAGTATAATGCAAAACTGATTTTATTGATTTTGGAACCTTAATGGGAAATATTTTATGGCTAGCCTCTTATCCCAAGTCAGGAAATACTTGGATTAGAACATTTATACATAATTATCTGGCGAAGAAACCCGTCGATATCAACACCATTCATCAACAATCTATTGATGAAGTTAAGGCTTTTCGTTATCAAAAGTTTTTAAGTAATGGCCAAAAAACCACAGATCTTAGTCTTGAAGAGGTTTGTTCGATTCGTCCGGCCGTTCATGCCGATATAGCGGCTCACGCAAACGGAACTGTGTTTGTTAAATCACACAATTTTCAGGGTCAATATAAAGGCTATCCTTTACATAATTGGTCGGTCTCTTCCGGAGCCATATATGTTGTCAGAAACCCGTTAGACGTTGTAATATCGTTGAGCAATTATTTTGGGTACACAATTGATGAAGCCATTGATTACATGGCAAATGATATGGCCGGTACACCCAATGAACCTGAAAATGTTCCACAGGTTATCACTTCCTGGTCCTTAAATGTTAGTAGCTGGACTCAAGAAGCCAGTCGTAACCTATTAGTTTTAAGATATGAAGATTTATTAAGCAATCCAAAAAAGTATTTCAGAAAAGTAGAGTCATTACTTGGACTAAAAAAGGACCCTAAACGACTAATCAAAGCAATCAAAGACTCTTCTTTCGGCAACCTTAAGAAACAAGAACAAACCAAAGGTTTCGTCGAAAAACATGAAAACGCAACCTCATTCTTCAGAAAAGGCAAAGCTAACCAATGGAAAGAGCTGCTATCAGAGGAGCAAATCAAAAGAATAGTAGATACTCATAGAGAGCAAATGGCTCGTTTTAAATACATTCCTCCGGGTTTTTAATTTCGGAAGTTATTTAAAAACCAACATCTTTTTACAAAATTCCCAACAAATCAAAAGCTGACTTTCCGGCATATTTTGCAGAAGCACCCAACTGATCTTCAATGCGTAGTAATTGATTGTATTTAGCGATACGATCCGAGCGGCATAGAGAACCTGTTTTGATTTGGGTGGCTGAGGTTGCTACAGCCAAATCCGCAATGGTACTGTCTTCAGTTTCGCCGGAGCGATGTGAAACCACCGCGGTGTATCCGGCTTGATATGCCATATCAATGGCTTTAAGTGTTTCCGTGAGTGTTCCGATTTGGTTCAATTTAATCAAAATCGAGTTAGCTATGCCTTTTTCGATACCTTCGGCAAAGATTTTCGGGTTCGTCACGAATA
>JAGRJO010000326.1 GCA_020442725.1 Lysobacterales bacterium | reverse complement strand
AATTCTTGCTCCTGTCATTACTTTTTTTATTAATAAATATTCAAAAGAATTATTTTTTGGTTATAGCTTTGGTTTTGAGCTTTTGTTGATAAACGGGTTGATAATGTTTTTGGGTTTGTTTTTACTCACAAAAAAGCCGACAGATAAAACATCGCCGGCTTTTTGATTAGCAACAGTCCTTTTAGTTAATTACTGATTTTCATCATTGGGTCTCCCAACAAAGTCCAGCCCAATAAAATATCGTAATAACCCGGATGGTTCGCCGCCATAGCTTGTTTGGAATATAAGATAGACTCACCAACGGTGAATCCCGATGTGGTCATATAAGGCAGCAATAAGTTTCCAAAAATTGCCTCATGACTACTCTCTGCTAATGTGCTGGAACCAAGCACAGCAACCGCACCTTTATTCTCCAAACTCATGAACGAATGAGACATGGTATTAAAGGTCGGAAGAACAAAGTAATTATTCCAACAACCAAACTGATTCACCAAAGTCGGTTTGCCGGCATTATTTAATGCCAAAACATCGTCATTATCAAACAAATGTTCAAACGACCATGTACTAGGGCCGGAGTGACCAAAGTAATTTGTAATGGAAACACCGGAGTTGATATTATTAAACAATGCTTGTTGAGCATCAGTTAATTCAATATCTCCGATATAAGCAGAGGTTGATGACCAACTACCAGGAAGAGAAGAGAGCATTGCATTAGAGTGTTGCTCAAAGGAGGAGTCTCTATCACTAGCGAAAATAGCTGTATTGGTATATGCTCTCGAATTATAGCTAAACATCTTGTTAATCATGTTTTGCAACTCAGAAACAGTTCTCACAGGAAGCCTGCCAATTGCCAAATCCGGAATTAAGTCAGAATCAACATCAGCAAACAGTGAGTCAACAGGAGCATAAGAAATCAGACTGTCTGTTTGATAATACATGGTCGGAATAAAGCTGATTGAACCAAGCCCAAGGTTGTCTTTATAATCATAGCTATCTGAACCCACAAGCATAACAGCACTAATATTGGAGCTGTTATAAGTATCTTTAATAAATGATTGAATGCCACGAGCATCTTTACGGAAGTTTGAATAAAGAGCATATACATCTTCAACATTAACGACCAGAACACTCAAACCGTTATTTTGATGATAACTAATTAAAGGTGCAAGCCCGGCTATAAAGTCTGGATGCGAGATAACCAAGTAGTCGTATTGTTGAGATAGGTCAATAGAAGAGGCTGTACCAAGTTCAATTTCAGGAGCAGAGACATTCGAGTTGCTACCCACATAGTATTTGTTGTTTTCAATAAAAGGAAGCGAAAGATTATAACTGCCATTGTCGAAAGTAATCCCTGCATTAGGGAACTCATACAACTCAGAGCCATTCGTCGAATAAGCAAAAAGGTCATCAACACTGAAGCCTTTGGCAACAAATCCAAGTGATTGTCCAACCTCAAAACCATTTTGGAAAATGATATCAGCAGAAACTCCATTGGTAACGACCGGAACAAAAGCCAAACCATCATTGACTGCGACAATTTCTGAAGGATATTTCAATCTGAAATAATCAAGCAACACAAGATAATAATCAGCTCCGGTATCAGCAGGCATGATAAAGTTCAAAGAACTAGCTCCCTGAATCTGAGAATGAGACAGAATTACACTATCACCCAAAACCTTAACGCCATCTGCATAAAGATCTGAAACAGTATTGCCGTTGATAGAAACCTGTAAATGATGATCCGGATTAAAATCACTCCAAGCAGTTCCGCCCCATGCTGAGTATTCGAGTTCAGCATCAACACCGTTATTCAGGAGATTTGGTAAGGCTAATGGAAAACTCCAATTGCCGGTTGTCTGATAAACAAGCATTGAAGTGTTATACCAAGGACTGTTTGCAGGGGATGCGAAAGAGTACTTCAAATCTTCAGTTACTGAAGCCTCAGACATGTAATACGCATCCGGATCAACAGTAACTTGTGAGGTGTTATTCACAGGAGCTTTGGCAAGAGAAGAGTCCAATTTCAAAAGATACACGTTTTCATCGGTATATAAT
>JAGRJO010000325.1 GCA_020442725.1 Lysobacterales bacterium | reverse complement strand
TTTTTCTGATTGATAATTCCGGCTACAATATCCGCTTGAGTGCGAATACTTTTGAATGGTTCCCGAACAGCGAATAACAATTCTTCATTGCTTAGTTTGGGTCGATAATGTTTTTGAGGAGCAATTATTTCATCTGAGTTCTTTAATTTTTTTTGTGGAACTTTGCGAGTTTTTAGCGGCTCACTCGGCTCGAAAGTATCTGAAATCCCGTAAGCCATGTTAAAAATAGAGCTTAACCATCCGGTTGAACCGGCAGCTGTTGAAATGATTAAACCACTTGATGATTGTTCTTCAGTTTTGCCGTTAAATGTGATTTTATATCTTGCTGAAATATGTGATGTCGGTCCAATAAACAAATCATTAAATGCTAGTAAACTCTGGCCATCATTGAGACTGGCTTGGGCGAATCGGACATTTCTCACGCTATATTTTTGTGACATGACTGAATCAACAGCCTGAATAAAATTGTCCGGATTGTAAGGAAGCAAAACACCATCATAACGCTGTTGGTCAGGGTTGACCGCAATCATGGGGATTCCTTTTGAATACTTGGCAGTATTGGCAACTAAACCGTCTTGACCGATAACAATGATTATGTTTTTTTGATCAAAAATGTATGAGGGAAGAAAAGAGCGGTCAATCGTTTTATGTTTGATAACTTTGGATAGTTGAGTTTGTAAACGATTGAGTGAAGTATAAAATATTTCATGCTCAAGCTCGTAGTCCTCATAAAAACCACCGAGGCTTTCGATATAAAACTTAGTTTGTGCTTTGGTATTAAATCGCTCTATTAAAGATTCCAGCCGGGTTTTGCTACGAACAATTATGGCATATTCTTTTGCTACAGGTTTCACTGTTGTTGAATATTATTCTTCAAAATCGAATCCAGTAAATCGGGACTAATATTCAAATTAGAAATTTTATCAGCATTTTGAGCTAACTCTCTGAAAGCCAAAGAAAGATTGAGTCTGGGGTCGTTATTATTTCCTAATGCAGTTATCACTTTCCAGTCCATCTCTTTATATGGTTTTAGAGTAGTTTCAAGCACATAACCTTCAGTTTCTGCTTGTTTTTTATCGTTTTCAGTTTTTTGCTTGAGAAGTGACTTGCGTTGTTCTTCTAATAATATATCGGTTTCCAAATTCATTTCTTTGAGCTTTCTTTGGTTCTGAGCTTCTAAAACATCAGTTTCCATTTTTTTCTCAGAAATTTGCTTTCTTTTTTCTTCAACAGCAATCTCAGTATTGAGTTCGGTTTCCTTGATTTTTCTTTCTTGCTCGACAGCAAAGTTTCTGCGTGTATAGATGGCTTCATCGGCTTCTTGTTGAAGCTGTTCTCTAGTTTCGGTTTCCAAAGCACGTTGCATTTCAGGGGTAGGGGTGACTGCCAATATATTTACACCCATGATTTCGACCCCTAGAGCTTGTGCTAAATTTCCTTCAGAAAAACCTTGTAAAATTGCATCTTCAATGATTTTTGCTGAACGAATGACATCTTTTAAGCTGGTATTATGAGCCAGACTGGAAGTCGCAGTTTGAGCCGAATTAATGATTCTTTGGCTGAGTTTTTCAATATCATTGACTTTATATTGACCATCATCTTTAACTGTAAAGTCGAGCACATCTGCTAATATTTCAGGTTGGGTAATTTTATAAGTTATTTGACCTTGAATACTAACAGTTTGATAGTCATGAGTGGATTCATTAAAAATAAACGGCAGACTGTTACTACCAATTGGAATTGCAACAATCGAACTACTTGGAGCATAATAAAAAAACGATAATCCACGACCTTTGGATTTTACCTTGCCTTTTTTATAATGAATGACATAAGACATGGAGTCAAATTTGATGTGTTTGATACCGAACATTTGTTATTTTCTCCCAAAAACCAGAAAGTTATTTTAACTTATCAGTATCTAAAATGAAAGCGCAGTTGTTTCGGAAACCAGACTTCAATGTTTTAAATACTTAAGTATGAGCTGGATTCAACAACGAAGTGCAACAAAATTTTTATCGAAGTTGAAAAGTAAGATGTGATGTGTTGCACTTGCAGTT
>JAGRJO010000324.1 GCA_020442725.1 Lysobacterales bacterium | reverse complement strand
TTTGCTGAAATTGAGTTAAACCCGGAGCACCCTGATACCTATGTTGTACAGAAAGGCGACACGCTTTGGGATATTTCTGCAATGTTTCTTAAGTCACCTTGGTTGTGGCCGGAAATTTGGCATGCAAATCCACAGGTTGAAAATCCGCATTTGATTTATCCGGGTGATGTTTTGTCATTGGTTTATCTGGATGGCAAGCCGGCAATTCAATTAACCAGAAATCATCCGACTTTAAAACTTTCACCGAAAACTCGTGAAATTTCACACGAAAATGCAATCAAAACCATACCTTTAAGTGAAATAGAATCTTTCCTGAAGAATTTGCGTATTCTTAGTAAGGAGGAGGTTGACTTGGCTCCTTATGTTGTGTCAATGGAAGATGAGCATTTAAGAGGCTCAAAACCAAATCATCTTTATGTCAGAAACCTGAATAATGTCAAACAAGGAGATGTTTTTGCAGTGGTTCGTCCTACTTTGATTTATCGCGATGTTCCAACGGATTACCCTTGGGAATCGTCTCCATATAATGAAAGAAAAACAGAAACGGTAGAGTGGTCAAAAGGAAGTGAATACACCGGAAAAGCAATCATGACCCGGTTCTGGAAAAAATATATGGACAGAACTTATTGGGAGAATGTTGATATTCTTGGATATGAGGTTGAAGAAATCGGCACAGCCATGGTTGCCAGAGTTGGTACCGGTGACATTACTACTATGAAAGTGAGTAAAAATATACTTGAAATAAAAGAAGGCGACTTAGTTCTTCCTTTAGATGATGGAAGTTTCGATGCTTTTTTCCAACCCAAAGCAGGAGCTGCAACAGATAGTAATATAAGAGTGATTGCATTAAATAATGCTGCATATTCCGCAGCAAAAAGACAAATCGTTGCTATCAGCAGAGGTTCGGTCGATGGAATTAATGTTGGTGATGTTTATGATGTGAATCGCCCTGAAAAAGAAATTCGCGACAATGTGATGTTTCCTGAAGATGATGTAAGAACATTATTTAAACCATCAAAATCAAAGGTAACCTTACCAGAAGAGAATGTTGCAAATATAATGATTTTTAGAACCTATGATCATATTTCTTACGGCATGATAATGGATGGTACTCGCCCTGTTCAAATGTATGACTATGTGAGGGCACCGTAGTTATATAATTTCTTATGGAATAATGCAGAAAAAAGGACTTTAAATGACAGATTTACACCAAGCTTGGTTATTGTTAATCCGATGCCCGGGCTTGGGTAGTACTCGTATTCTGAAGCTAATCAATCATTTTGGTAACGCAGAAGCTGTATTTTCTCAAAAAAGTTTTCCGCTCGAGTTTAAAATCCCTGCAAAATCACTTGATTGGATTAAACATCCGGATTTGGAAAGTATTCAACCTGATCTTGAGTGGCTTGAAAAAGAAGACAATCACATCATAACAATTGATGATGACTTATATCCGACCTTATTAAAAAAAGCAGAATCCCCTCCGCCTCTATTGTATGTGACCGGAAAACCGGAAGTCTTGTTTCAACCACAAATTGCTGTGGTGGGAAGCAGAAACGCCAGTCAAGTTGGTTTGGAAAACACAAGGTCGTTTTGTTATGACTTAGCATCGAAAGGTTTAACCATTACCAGTGGATTGGCAATAGGCGTTGATGGCACCGCTCACAAAGCGGCAATTCAGGCAGGCGGAACAACGATAGCCGTTACCGGAACCGGGCTTGATGTGGTTTATCCTTCACAAAACAGAGAATTAGCGCATGAAATTGCAAAAACAGGCGCACTGGTTTCGGAATTTCCAATCGGAACAAAACCACATGCCAAGAATTTTCCGAGAAGAAACAGAATTATTTGCGGATTATCGCTGGGAACACTTGTCATTGAAGCCGGAATTCAAAGTGGAACATTAATCACAGCCAGACAAACAATGGAAATCAATCGACCTGTCATGGCTATTCCAGGTTCGATTCATAACCCTAATGCTAAAGGCTGTAATTATTTAATCAAACAAGGGGCAAAATTGGTTGAATCAGCTCCGGAAATTGTTGAAGAACTCACTCCATTAGCACATTCTTTATCATTTCAAATCAA
>JAGRJO010000323.1 GCA_020442725.1 Lysobacterales bacterium | reverse complement strand
GCAACAGCCTCGACTAAAGTTCCGGTGTCATCCGGT
Source organism: Lysobacterales bacterium (assembly GCA_020442725.1). Taxonomy (GTDB): domain Bacteria; phylum Pseudomonadota; class Gammaproteobacteria; order Xanthomonadales; family Marinicellaceae; genus NORP309. The sequence continues at coordinate 2,052 of JAGRJO010000323.1, read as the reverse complement.
CCTCGATAACGCAAAACCTCCAGCATCGACTCGACAACCGAGTTTTGTCTATTGCTACTTATAAAACCGACCAGACCGCACATTAGAATCGCTATCGTTTCATTACTTCAGTTACAAAATAAAACCTAAGCATCACAGGTTCTCTCTGATAAAATAAATCGACTCTTCAATTTCATTCATAGTTGGCAATTCTCCGTAAGCCAAATCTGCAAAGACGCCATTGTATATTGAATTGATTGATTTTGACCAGTTTTTAAATTCCGAAAACAATGGTGCATTTATGAGTGAATGCCGAAAATATTTCAACTGGTTATCAAAAGTGTTTTCTTCATCCAAAATACAAATATCAAGCATCTTATTAAAACCATCGCTGACAATAAAGTCCCTGTGTTTTTTCAGTCTTAATATCTGGCATATATCATAAAGATGTCGAATCCGAGCTGATATTTTTTCGACAGGATTTTCACTGTAGCTGTCTTTAATCATGGCAAGGATTTTTTCCACCAGAGTCCTTTCCACTGATAAAACATTCATGTTGAAGCTATGCAAATTATATTTCTCAACTATGTCGAGTCGGTTGTTTTCCATTAACACTTCTGAAATCAAAGACTGCAACTCAACCGGTATAAATGGTTCAGGAATTGAAAAAGAATTAATTTCTATCAACAAATCCGGAGATGCTTGTCCAAAATTTTCATTTTTGATAATTCGTGGATATTGATAAACGGTTTTCCGAAATCTTGAGCCTTTTGACTCTCTTGCATCATTTTTTAAATAAATCAGTCCTTGCGAAACAGCTGTTTCAACCTGCTTGAGTAATCTTTTACCTGAATTTTGACTTTGTTCGCTATCTGAGAATATAGCCAAATCAATATCTTCAGAAAAACGATTAATCAATTTATAGGCTTTTGATAAAGAGGTACCGCCCTTGAACACAACTTCATTAAAACGGGAAAACTCTGATAAATATTTAAGTGCTTTTGTAACCCAATAGTCTTTTTCAATATACACTTCTGGCAAGTTGATGGCTTGGGCTACAGTAGTGACCAATTCGGCAAAAAATGGCTCGTCATTATGCAGATTCATTATCTGATATTCCATTCAGCGGCCTTGGGCCAAATGGAATAGTCCACATTCAACTTATAAACAGTCACAGGATTTAGCGAATCTGATAATGTTTTTGTGATATGAAATTCCAGATCATTAAAAAGAAGCCCAACGATTGCTCTGGCCTGAGGACCATAAAAATTGACAGCCAATCGCATTAACTCTTTTTGTTGAGATGTATTTAACCCGGATAAATAACGACTCATAACTACCAACGATTGGTTAATATCAGAGCCTGAAATTTTCTTAATATCTTTTAAAACGTCCAGATATTGTAACAATTTGACATTTCTTTTTGTGATAGGCACATTGGTTGATATTTTTCTGATGCGAATAGTGCCAAAGTCTTTAATTTGTCTTCCGCCGTTAAAAGCAATGGTAATTGTTCTGGGGATCTGAGTTGTTAAACCCAGCTGATTGTGCAAAGCCATCCCGGTTACATACCCCCGAAGCTGTCCGTTTTTATAAATTTCTGAGCGGATTAATTCTGAGTCAGAGGGTTTGCTCAAACCAAGAACAGTCTTTTTGGGAATATAAAACTTTCCTTTTTCCAGTCGTTCAATCTTTTTTTCCTCAACCAGACGATTCACCGCCTTGACAACGGCCTCAGGCGATTTGATAAACCCCGGAAAAACCTGATAATCAAAAATCTGACCTTCAGAAAATTTATCAATCTTTTGCTGGATAGTTTGCGCTACACTTAACATGAATCGAGTATAAAAGAACAAATTTAACAAAGCAAGTTTTTACTTCTAAAAACATGACATGAAGTGGATTTAAAAAAAGCTGACGCCCTTTCTTTGAAACATCCTGTATAGACAAGCGGTTTTGCCCCAAATGCACAAACGAATCAGCAACAGCTTCAACCAAAGTTCCGGTGTCATCCGGTCCTCGATAACGCAAAACCTCCAGCATCGACTCGACAACCGAGTTTTGTCTATTGCT
>JAGRJO010000322.1:1229-2101 GCA_020442725.1 Lysobacterales bacterium | reverse complement strand
TTTTCCAGAGGTTGTATTCCGTGCAAAATAGCATTTTCAACCAATGGCTGAATGCATAATACTGGTATTTCAACCTTATAAAGTTCTTCTTCACAACTGATGGAATATTTAAGCCGGCTATCCAGCCGCAATTTCTCCAATGCCAAATATTGTTCTATCCATTGAAGTTCTTCATCAATACGAATAAACTTTTCAGAACTGCTAAAACCTCTTCGCATTAAACCGGATAAATCACCAATCGCTTTTTCAGCACGATTTGAATCAATTGCAATGAGTGACGATATGGAATTTAATGTGTTGAATAAAAAATGTGGTTTAATCCGAGCCTGCAATGCTATCAAACGAGCATCCGATAATTTACGAATCTGCTTCTGCCATTGATCCTGTATGTAAAAATAGCGACTCAAAGCCAAAAAAATAATAATGTAAGCAAGCGATAATTTAAAATTGAGATAGTTGATTTCTTCCCGATTGAGGAACAAACCAAAGGTCAGGCGAAAATCGAGAAAACCTATTATTTGTGCCATTAGGGACGTCACAACGACAATCAATACCGACAGCACTATCACTCCGGTTACAACATTCATGGAGTTGAAGAAATGTTTCAGTTTACAAAGCAAAATAAGTATAGTGAGTCCAATAAATTGTGAAACCAATGTCAAAACTGAGAACTTATGAAGAAAATCAAAGCTGTTTTCGAAAAAGCTTAAGGAGTAAATTACAACCACAATCTGAATCATGATAACAGAGATGAAAATCCTCAAATTATCACAGTAGTTCGTTAGCCAGGCTCTTGTTTTAACAGGTTTTTGTTGCACTTTTGCTCTATTAAATTATTTAAAATCAGTTGATTTTCATCATATTATGCTCAA
>JAGRJO010000322.1:0-1197 GCA_020442725.1 Lysobacterales bacterium | reverse complement strand
AAAACTGTACTAATATTAACTTTTTCGCAAATTTGTCATTGAAAATCACTCTAAAAAGGTTAACATTATTGCGTGATGATAAAGAAAATTCAGAAAATCAGACTGTTTTCGTTAGGGCTTGTATTGTTGTTTTCAATAACAGAAATACAGGCTGCTGAGACGTCATGCCCATCTGAAAACTTGATTTCTACAAAAACATCCAAAAAAATGGATAACTCGCAAACTGAAGAAAGCGAAAAAAAAGCAACGCCCAAATCTAACGACTCAGGTACTTTCAAAATGTTGAAGTTGCTTATCCCTCAGACCCTAAGATAAACCGTTCTAACCAACCCTGAAAATAATTTTAAATGGTAAAGTCTTTACAGGAATTTTTATACTCTCATATTCCTTTAACAAAAGATATGGGGCTGGAATTAGTTTCGTTTAATGAAAACACTTTAACAGCTAAAGCTCCTTTACTACCTAATAGCAATGACAAAGCCAGTGCTTTTGGCGGCAGTTCTTCCGCCTTGATGATAATTTCTGCATGGTCATTGATTAAACTTTGTTGTGATGCTCATCAGATAAATGCTGATATCGTCATTCATGAGAATCATACTCAATGGCAAAAGCCACTTTATGATGACTTATTCTTAGAAGCCAATTTTACAGAAAAATATAATTTCAAAGCTGTGAAGCATAGAATCGAGAAAAATAAACATTTTCGCGTTCAATGTGAGATTATATTAGTTGATGTGGATGCTAACATTTATAGTACAATGACTGCAAAATATGTCATTATCCCAAAGAAAGAGGAGTCGCTGTGAAAAAAACAATCATCCAATTCTTGATACTTCTGCTTATTTTATCTTCTTGTGGCAGCGAATCAAAAAAGAAAAGAGGACTAGATAGCACTCTATTCAAATACGCAGCCGTCATTCGCTGGTCTAATTTTGACGCTGCTGTCGGGTTTTTAAAGCCCGGGGATAAAAACATTTTGCCATCCAGTTTCGACTTAGAACGACTCAAGCAATTTAAAGTCAGTAGCTATCAGGAATCACCCATCACCCCGGGACACAAAGAGAATGTCATTCATCAAGCTGTTGAAATCCAGCTTTATAATATTCACAACAATAAAACCCGAACGATTATTGATAATCAAATCTGGGAATTTGATACCGAACATGAAATCTGGTTTCTGACATCGGGAATTCCGGA
>JAGRJO010000321.1 GCA_020442725.1 Lysobacterales bacterium | reverse complement strand
AGCTTTGAAATCATGCTTGACACATTCGTGTTTAAGAAATCCAGTTGATTGATGTCATATTTGTTTTTTTCTTCAATGTGTGAATATCTCAAATTTTCTAAGGCTAACTTTATACGAAGTATTATCCACTCGAGACCTGCTTGAATCTTATCTTCATTGGTGTTTGATAAATCATAGTATTTAATTTTTTGTTGATCAATTTGTTGATTCGCAGACAGAAGATTTTCATTGATTGATTGTTTTTCTTCTTCAGTTTGATGAATACGCTTTTTGATTTTTAAAATATGATTATTATATTCAAGCAGTTCCTTAATTGTGTATTTTTTTTGAGTTGTAAAAGACTCATCAGTTGGAGCTGTGATATCTGAATATCTTTGTTTAACATATTGATTAAAAAGAGTTTTGATATTTTCAAGTGTTGCTTCTGACTCATTAATATTATTTTGGGCTACACTGGTTTTTAATCCTTCTAAAAACTCCTCAAATTTATGATTAATTTCTTCAATATCATTCGCTGATTCAAAGTACTGCCACCATTTGACTGACAAATTCTCTACTATTGGAATAGCAGGAGCGTCTGAGTTCTCATTTCCGACTGCTAAGTTTATTTGTGAAAATGAAACACTCGTAAAAAATAACAAGAATCCTGATATCATCAATATGACAATAATGTTGTTTATTTTTTTCATTCTGACTATTTTAGCATACTCAATTTTTATGACTATTAAATTTGCAGTTTGTTTATTATACTTCTTAATACAGCAGGCCTAATCGGTTTGTTCAATAAATAGAAATTTCCTTGTTCTATTTCTGCCTTTAACTCTTCAGTTCTGTTGGCTGTTATCACAATCACAGGACATTGAAATTGATATTTTTTAAAAACGTCTTCAATCAATTGTAACCCTGTTTCGTTATCAAGATGATAGTCAACCAATAAAATCTCAGGGGCAAAACCATCATCTAAAATTTGATAAACCTGTGTCCTGCCTAATGCACATCGAATAGGATAACCCAATTGGAAACCAGCAAATTCATGCCTTCAAGAATTCGACTGTCGTTGTCGATGCATAAAATTTTGGCTTTTGAAACTTGCTGAGTTTGTTTTTCAGTTGTAACAGTGGTGTTTTCCAACTGAATGATTTCAGGAGTAACCATTGGAACTGTCAGTCTAAAAGATGAACCTTTTCCAGGGATTGAGCGGATTGTTAAATTATGTCCAAGCTGCTTGATAATTCGGTCAACAATGGATAATCCTAACCCAAGACCTTGTTCTTGCTTATTGGAAACATGTTTATCAAGACGATAAAAATCCTTAAATATCAATTCTTTTTCGTCATTATTTAATCCGGAACCTGTATCAATCACATAAATTTCCAGCGATTCTTTTTGTTTTCTGCAAGTCAGTAACACTCCGCCTTTTTCTGTGTATTTCAGGGCGTTATTAGTCAGATTCTACAAAACTCGGTGTAACAATTTTTTATCTGAGAAAGTAAAAAAGTCATTACTGCGAACCTTGAATTTCAAACCTTTTTTCGCTGCTAATGATTTGTACTGATTTGTTAGATACTCAAAGAGTTGATTAATTGAAACATTACTTTTATCAATACTGATACCTCCGGCATCAATCTTTGCAATATCAAGCAAAGCACCAAGCAAATTTTCGGCAGATCTGAGCGAGTGATCCAAATCATTCACTGTCGAACGTATATCTTCGGGGAGTTCATCACTTTTCTCAGAAAGCAATGAACAAAACAGTTGATTTTTGCTTATATGGTTCCGGCAATATTTATCTCAGTTCAAATTACCGGCAATCCTATTCCACAACTGGCATTTGGTAGTAATCTAGTAGGTCAGGATATTTCTTTACTGGCAAAACTTGATGAAATTGTCACAATGTTAGGATTTAATGCTTTCACTGCGGGCTCCAAAAGTACAACAGACTTGTTATTCATAACTGCTGCTTTAATGGTTGGAACAGCCGGTTTACCTCATGTAATTGTTCGATTCTTCACCGTTCCTGACCTTCCCCCCAAAAAAAGAACCATGACAAGGATGAGATTTCCAATTAAACTACAACGCAGGAGATCTCAAAATGAAGAAAAAA
>JAGRJO010000320.1 GCA_020442725.1 Lysobacterales bacterium | reverse complement strand
ACCTTAATCAATTTTGAATTTCTGATAATTTTATCCGCAGATTTTTTATCAATAATCCCCTCGTGAAAGAGGTGTTTGATGATGGGAATGACAATCTCGCTGAACGACAATTTGCTATTCATAATGATTCAAATATTTCACCAACAGGCTCAATCTCCAGTATGTTTTTAACATTTTCAGCAGTCATAATCTCAGAAACTTTGCCGGAAATCCCCTTTCCTTTGTTTGAAATCATAAGAACATGACTGCAATACTCTTTCACATATTGTATATCATGAGTCACCATTATGATTAATTTTTTTTGTGACAGATTTTTCAGCAGTTTCATTAAGTGATAACGAAAGGCAACATCCAGGTGATTGAGTGGTTCATCCAGAATCATAATCTCACTGTTCTGTGCCAAAATGGTCGCAATATCGACTTTTCTCAATTCACCACCGGAAAGTTTTTTTAGACTTCTATTCTGTAAATCTTGTAAATCCATGTCCATCAATGCCTTTTTAATCAGCTTTGTTTCGTCAGAGTTATCGAGTTTGAATTTATGCCAAGGATATCGTCCATAAGAAACAGCTTGTTTAACGGTGCAATCCAAACCTTCATCTTGTAATTGTGATAGATAAGAAATATTTTGAGCTCGTTCCAAAACAGAATATTCTGTGATATTTCTTCCTTTAATCTTTACACACGATGGCTCTGATGAAGTAAAGCCTGCAATTGTTTTAAGCAAGGTGGTTTTACCAATCCCATTGCGTGCAACAATTGCCCAAAAGTCGCCTTTATTCAATTGAAGGCTTAGGTTCTTAATCAGAGTTTTATTTTCAATTTTGAGGCTGAGTTGGTTTATCTCAATCATGAATTTTTCCTCAGCAAATAAAGAAAAACAGGAACGCCAAATAATGCCGTAAATATGCCAACAGGAAGTTGTGTCGGAGCAAAAAGCCAACGAGATAAGGTGTCGGCTAATAAAACCAATGTTGCTCCCAAAATTATAGATGCAGGAATCAGCTTTGCATGTTTATTCCCAAAAATCAATCGACTAATGTGCGGAATAACCAACCCAACAAAACCAATTGTTCCGGCTAAACTAACAGCTACTGCAGTAAAAAGCGAAGCGGAAACCAGTAAAACTAAATTGGTTTTTCTTACATTAACGCCGCATTTCAGAGCAAAAAATTCACCTCTTGCGAGCAAATCCAATTCTTTGTGATAACGAAATATCGACAGTGAGCCGATGACAAGTGCAATGATTGGGAATAGACTGAATGAACTGTAACCCAAATCACCCATCAACCAAAACAAAATAGGCTTAGTTGTTGCCGTAGGGCTGAGAGTGAGAATTAAGCTGATAATTGCTGAATAGGCAAATGCTAAAACCACACCGCTTAATAATAAATTGGTTGAGTTTAAACTTTTTTTGGATGAAATGAGCAATAACAAAAGTAATGCTAATAACGTAACCATGAAACCTGTAAGCATGAAAAGGCTGAAAGGCAATACAATTCCAAAGGCAATGAGCAATAATTGAACCATTGCAGAAGCGCCTGAAACACCCAAAATATATGGGTCAGCCAGAGGATTTTTTACTAAGTTCTGAATCATTAAACCCGAAACAGAAAGTAAAGCTCCGACAGTTATTGCATTGACCATTCGGGGAATTCTGATTTCAAATATGATGGTGTGATACTTTTCTGAAAATAACTCTTGAATAGGAATCGAGACACTTCCTGTAGTCAATGAAAAAACAATTGTCACTAACAGCAACAAAAGTAGTGCAATATATTGTTTCATTCCAGATTAAGATTAAATTAGTTTCTCTACGCTATGGGACAATTTCCACTGAAGAAACCTTGTCCAGAGGAACAGAAATTCTTGCTCGACCGGTTCGGAAAATTGATTCCAGCTCAACCAGATTGTTTTCAACAGATAAAAGGTAGCCAATAACAGGCCTTCCTCTCCAAGTTTTAATACGAACTCTTTTACCAATCGCAGTGGAAATATTGTTCAGAGGAACTTTTGTTGATTTGGCTCCGCCGATTGTATGTACAACCGGTTTCATTTTGTTTTCCTCTTCAGCGAGTCTTTTCAACTCTTCTTGTCTTTTTTGT
>JAGRJO010000031.1:12471-15126 GCA_020442725.1 Lysobacterales bacterium | reverse complement strand
AACCAACAAAATTTAAAGTAAAATACGCCCTCAGAAAAAATTCGCGCTCGTAGCTCAGCTGGATAGAGTATCGCCCTCCGAAGGCGAAGGTCATGGGTTCAAATCCCGTCGAGCGCGCCATCTGACAGATTAACTCTGCCTAGAGTTGCTTAAACCATCAGTGCCACAGCTCAATATATTATAATATCTCATACCAAACTCAAGCTTTGGTTTTAGCCTATAACCAAAGTCAATCTGCAGGGAAAATCTATCAATCTGGTTACATGGCAGAAGTGGTTTCTTCAGTAATTGGTTTTGTAGTCTCGCATCTGTTAAGAGGCTGGCAGCATGTTTCAAATATAGAGAGTTTCTATGTGTTTTCTATTGACAAGAAAATTCTAACTTAATAAAAAAATCATTTTTTTTGAAAAAAATATTGCAATCCAATTTTTTTTCATTTAATTTACATGAAGCGACGATCTAAATGTCGTTAGTCTTTATACAGATGAGGCGAGAGACAGGCTCTATGACCCTCAGGCAAATTCGAAAAAACTTTTTTGATAGTGCCAATTCCTGATCCTTTTGGTGTATATAAAGAGAGCATAGAATGAAAAACTTATCTTTTATTAAAAACAATTTCCGTTTACAAGATTCATACCAACTCAATCTGGCGTTGACGAGTTGCACGTGTTGTATGTGCATGTGCCGAATGCCGTAATCTTTTTTTTGCAAGAAAACTTCAAAGAATTTATCGGTAATCTGAATACCGAATTCACCATTTACAATATTATTACAAGAGAAAAACATGACAAATTATCATTTTGACACCCTGCAGGTGCATGCAGGACATCAGCCGGATTCCGCAACAAATTCACGTGCCGTCCCGATTTATCAAACCAGTTCTTATACTTTTAACGATTCGGAACACGGAGCTAACCTTTTTGCTTTGAAGGAGTTTGGCAACATTTATACCCGCATTATGAACCCGACAACTGACGTTTTTGAACAACGAATTGCAGCGCTTGAAGGTGGTGTTGCAGCATTAGCGGTCAGTTCCGGGCAGGCGGCGCAGTTCATTGCCCTGAATAATATTTTACAAAGCGGTGACCATCTGGTCTCCTCCCCTTATGTGTATGGCGGAACCTACAATCAGTTTAAGGTTGCTTTTAAACGCCTTGGAATTCAGGTTGATTTTGCAGACAGTGACCGCGTCAAAGACCTTGAATCAAAAATAACCGATAAGACCAAAGCCATCTATGTTGAAACCATTGGCAATCCCAGTTTTAGCGTTCCTGATTTTGAGTCCGTCGCAGCATTGGCAAAAAAATATGATTTACCATTAGTTGTAGATAACACTTTTGGAGCTGGTGGATATTTATTTCAGCCTCTGAAACATGGTGCCAATATCGTTGTCAGTTCTGCGACCAAATGGATTGGCGGACACGGAACCAGCATCGGCGGTGTTATCATCGATGGTGGAAACTACAACTGGGGCAATGGTAAATTTCCGCAGTTCTCAGAGCCATCAGAAGGCTATCATGGACTCAATTTCTGGGAAACTTTCGGAGACAACAATCCACTGGGACTGCCAAACATTGCGTTTGCTATTCGTGCCCGTGTTGAGGGTTTGAGAGATTTTGGACCGGCAATCAGTCCCTTCAACTCCTTTCAATTAATTCAGGGAGTGGAAACACTGTCTCTGAGAGTTTCAAGAACTGTGGAGAACGCACTAGAAGTCGCAAAATGGCTGGAGCAACATCCTCAGGTTGAATCTGTTAATTATCCGGGACTGGTTTCCAGCCAGAGTCATCTGACAGCAAAGAAATATCTGCAAAAAGGTTTTGGCGGCGTATTGTCATTTGTAGTTAAAGGCGATCTCGAACAAACCAGAAAGTTTGTTGACTCTCTGCAACTCATCAGCCATCTCGCCAATGTGGGTGACGCAAAAACCCTGATTATTCATCCGGCAGCAACCACACATCAGCAACTGACTGAAGCTGAAAGACTTTCATCCGGTGTTTTACCCAACCAACTCAGATTATCCATAGGAATAGAACATGTTAACGACATTAAAAACGACCTCCAGCAAGCCTTTGAATCCATTGCAGCAACTGACAGACAACAACAAGCCCTCTGAAACGGTTCAAAGTCACTTTTATAAACACTCCGGTTCTTTTGAACTGGAGTGTGGTGAGGTGTTTTCTGAGTTAGCACTCAGTTATACGACTTATGGTACTCTCAATAAAGATGCATCCAATGTCATCTGGATTTGTCACGCTTTTACTGCCAATGCAAACCCTAACGAGTGGTGGCCGGGAATGGTGGGTGAAAGAGATTTTTACAATCCAAAGGAACATTTTATTGTTTGTGCAAACATTCTCGGATCTGCCTATGGGTCAACATCGCCACTGAATTGTGATGAAGACAAAAGATATTCGCAGTTTCCTTTGATAACGGTGCGAGATATTGTTAACACCATGATTTTGCTGAGAAAACATTTGGGAGTTGCAAAAATCCATACATTGATTGGGGGTTCCATTGGCGGTCATCAGGCTCTGGAATGGGCTATTATGGAACCGAATCATATTCTAAACCTGATTCTGTGTGCCACCAGCGCTCAAACCTCTCCCTGGGTGACTGCTTTTAATCAATCTCAAAGACTGGCGATTGAGGCGG
>JAGRJO010000031.1:0-12373 GCA_020442725.1 Lysobacterales bacterium | reverse complement strand
GATAAGGATTATTACATGAATCATCCTCGTGGAGGTGAAGCCGGCCTTAAAGCAGCCCGGAGCATTGCTCTGCTCAGCTATAGAAACGGACTCGCATATAACAACACTCAAAGTGATAATTTCGAATTTGACAGACCACTCAAGTCTGTTACTTATCAGAATTATCAGGGTGATAAACTGGTACAAAGATTTAATAGTTACAGTTATTACAGTCTGACTAAAACCATGGATTCACACGATGTCGGGCGTTCCCGGGGAAGCATTGAAAATGCTTTGAAAGAAGTGAAAGCTAACACATTGATTATTGGTATCAGCTCAGACTTGCTATTTCCTTTGTCTGACTCATCAAAAATTGCCAATGCTATTCCTCATTCAGAATTCCAGCACATTGAATCGGATTTTGGACACGATGGCTTTTTAATTGAAGTAGAAAAAATCTCAAATATTATTGATAACTTTTATGCAAAACAGAAAGACATTTCATTATTCGGACTCGGCTGTGTGGGTCAGGGATTTTATAAACTGCTGGACAAATCTGCTAAAACCAATCGCCTGAGAGACGTTTTTGTTAAAAATGATAAAATCAGAGATATCAAATCCGATTTAATTTCAACAACTTCTGAGAACGGAGTGTACAACACCCTTGCTCCTACAATTGTAGAATTAACGGATGATAGTGTTTTATCCTATGAAATGTATCAGAGAGCCGTTCATGAAAGCAAAAACTTTATCACTGCGAATAAAAAGATGGTGGCAACACATCTTTCCGAAATCGTTCAGATTAATAATAAAACAAAAAGCTCAGTTCTTTATGAGGCTGCAGTTGCCGGTAGTATTCCCATAATCAAAACACTCGACAGTCAATTTGAAAATAAAAACACAGAGTCCATCACCGCAATTTTGAATGGTTCCAGCAATTATATTCTCACTCAAATGTTTGAACATAATAAAGGGTATCCTCAGGCTCTGCGGCAAGCACAACAACTGGGTTTTGCAGAAACTGATCCTTACTCTGATGTCAGTGGTGAGGATGCCCAATTTAAAACAGCGATTCTGGCAGTCCATGGCTTTGGATTTATTCCGGAAGTCGAAAATATTCTGTGCGCAGGCATCCAGAATATCAATACAGCAGCTATAGAGTATGCGAAACAAAATGACTGTGTTATTAAACAAATCGCACAACTTCGAAGACTAAATGGAAATAATTTGCATCTCTCTGTGCTGCCCCATTTTGTTGATAAAAATACTGAAATTGGTCTGACTGCAAACGAAAACAACATCATTGTGGTCAACAACCATGAGACTGATTTTATTTTCAAAGGTGCCGGCGCAGGAAGTATAGCCACAGCAACCGCAGTTGCAGCAGATTTAAAAGCCAGTGATTCCGCTTACAGGTATCATTATGACATTCATCCCGAACTGCAGTTAAATTACCAACAAAGTGTCAGGGTCTTCATCACAAAACATGGCAGCAAAAGTATTCCTCTTCATGGTGAAATCTATCATGATTTTGAGAAATTTTGGATTGTTGATACAACGTATAAATACCTTAAAAATGCTGTGAAAAAATTACAAAATGATTATTTTGTGTGCGTGATTGAAGAGATATAAAAGAAAGCCGCTCCATCAGCGGCTTTTGAGCTCAGTGTATAATGTTTTTCTTTTCTCTCCGATGCCGATTCATTTTGATGACAGAAAACACTCACAAATATCAGGTATATTCAAAAGTTGTTGGGGTATAATTATTTAGAAATCACTCAGATTTATATACATGAATGGAGATATATGAATTACCAATCCTTTGTGCATCTCTGTTACTCCTCCGCGAATCTCTGTGTTCCTTTTGGAAAAATCTATAAAAACATCTCTCTGGCTTTTTCGAGGCTTTCGATAAAATAATCAATTTCGTCTTTGGTGTTGTAAAACGCGAAAGATGCTCTGGCGGTTGCCGGAACATTGAAGTGTTTAATCGCCGGCATGGTGCAATGATGCCCGGTGCGGATGGCTATTCCGTAATGATCCAGAATGGTTCCCAAATCATGTGGATGCACTCCTTTCAATGTGAATGAAATTACAGAAACCTTGTTTTTGGCAGTGCCAATGATTCTGAGCCCATCAACTTTTTGCATTTTTTCAGTTGCATAGTGCAATAACTCAGTATCCGCTTTGTTTATGTTTTCCATTCCATGTAGCAAAATATAATCTGCTGCTGCTCCCAAACCGATGGCTCCAGCGATGTTTGGTGTTCCGGCTTCAAATTTGGCAGGAACAGCGTTGTAAACCGTTTTCTCAAAAGTAACATGGCTAATCATTTCTCCACCACCATGATACGGTGGCATGGATTCGAGATGTTCCATTTTTCCATAAAGGACACCAATACCCGTCGGACCGTACATTTTATGTCCGGAAACGGTGTAAAAATCACAATCCAGGTCTTGAACATCTATTTTCAAATGAGCTGTCGCCTGTGCTCCATCGACCAGAACATGAACACCTTTGGCATGAGCTTTTTCCACAATTTGTTTGATGGGATTGATGGTACCCAAAGAATTAGAGGCATGAACCACCGCTAAAAAACGGGTTTTATCTGTTATCAACTCATCTAGTTTAGCAATTTCTAATTCGCCATTATCGTCAAATGGCAGAACTTTCAATACCGCTCCGGTTTGTTCACAAACCAATTGCCACGGAACAATATTGGAATGATGTTCCATTTCCGAAACAATGATTTCTTCGCCTTTTTTAATCTGCGAACGGACAAAAGATTGTGCTACCAAGTTCACTCCTTCGGTGCAACCTCGTGTGAATATTAGGTTTTTTTCGCTCGGTGAATTCAGCAACTTTGCCATAGAAATTCTGGCTTGTTCGAACAAATCAGTCGCATCGCTGCTGAGTTGATGCACACCACGATGGACATTAGCGTTAGTCTGTTTGTAGTAGTTTTTAATCGCATCAATAACGCTCTGCGGTCTTTGTGCCGTCGCCGCATTATCAAAATAAACCAGAGGTTTATTGTGAACTTTGACGTTGAGACATGGAAAATCGGATCTGTTCATATTCAAACTATTTCAATTTGATTTAAAAAGTTGTCGGCTTCAAAAATATTCGCTTCCTGCAAGAATGATTCAATCAATATTTTTTGAGCTTCTAATTTAGGAATTCCACGAGAACGCAGATAATTTAGTGAAACCTCATTCAATTGTCCGACGGTTGAACCATGTGCAGCAATCACATCATCGGTATTGATTTCTAATTCAGGACGAGAGTAAATATTAGCTGTGTCGCTTAATAAAATATTTTTTAAACTCTGTGAAATTTCGCTGCCATCGGCACCTTTTGCAACAATCGCTTTAGCATTCACGCTCACTTGGGATTTATCCGAAGCAATGGAACGCTTGATAATTTCACTTTTGCAATTTCCAACTAAGTGATTGACCAGAATATTATCATTGATTTCTGTAGAGCCATTGGTGGTATTTGCCGATGCTGAGTAAAAACGACCGTATTCTCCATTAAAATTCACATCCTGAATAAAATGCGAAAGACCTCCGTTGTGATTGACATGAGATTGTTTAACTTCAGCATTTTCCTGACAATTTATTACCGAATAATGCAATAGAGCTGAGTTTTCTGCCAAATGTTTTTTTGAATTTATATTGACTGTTGCATTGATTCCAACATATAAAACAGCGACATGATTCATCAAACAATTAGCTGAATAGTTTTCTTGCAATTCCAAAGAAGCATTTTCTTCAACAACAATCTGGCTTCGAATGTTTTGCCAGTTTTTTGAGGTTTGGTGATAATCAATTTTGAGTTTTACCTTTGTATTTGCCGGAATCACAATATGAAAGCCGTCATTCAACATGGCTGTATTCAATTCTACAAAAACTCTGTCAAAGTCAGTTTGAATCTCTTGCCAATGTTTGGAGTTCAAATCTTTCAAATTTTTGACTTCTATTTGGCTATCGCCGGTAATCTCAAAGAAGTTAGAATGAAATTGAGTTTGAAGTTCTGGCAATTGTTCCAGTTTGCGTACATTCGTGTATTTCCAAAGTTCTGACTTGCGATTCGGCAAGCCTGTCTTTTGAAAATTTTCAAAGGCTTTTTGACGTTTTTCCTGTAACCAATCAGGTTCAGATAACGATTTTGTCAGCTTTTGAAAAGCAGTGTCAATTAGATTCAACAACATTACGCTTCCAGCCAACTGTATCCTGTTTTTTCCAACTCAAGTGCCAATGATTTGTCTCCGGTTCGGACAATTTTTCCATCCGCCAAAACGTGAACAAAATCAGGCACAATGTAATCCAGCAGTCTTTGGTAATGTGTAATCACCACAAAAGCCCTGTCCGGCGAGCGTAATTGGTTGACACCATCGGCAACAATTTTCAGTGCATCAATATCAAGTCCCGAATCCGTTTCATCTAAAACCGCAAGTTTCGGTTCTAAAATACTCATCTGAAAAATTTCGTTGCGTTTCTTCTCACCACCTGAAAAGCCAACATTGACCGGACGACGTAACAGGTCATCACGCATGTTCATCTGCTTGATTTTTGACTTCACTAATTTGAGAAAATCCGAAGAGTTCATTTCAGACTCCCCACGATATTTTCTTTGTGCATTTAACGCCGCTCGCAGAAAATACATATTGTTGACACCAGGAATTTCGACTGGATATTGAAATGCTAAAAACACACCTTCAGCCGCACGTTCTTCAATTTCAAAGTCCATCAGATTTTTTTGATTAAACAGAATTTCTCCATCTGTAACATCAATATTTTCCATTCCGGCTAAAACATTCCCCAAAGTCGATTTTCCGGCACCATTAGGCCCCATAATGGCATGAACCTCTCCGGGTTTCACTTCCAGATTCAAACCTTTTAAGATTTGTTTATCGCCAATTCCGGCATGTAAGTTACTTATTTTTAACATTTTTCATAAATTCTCTTTGTCATCTCGAACATTGTCGAGACATCTTTTAACTCTTGAAGTGAAGTTATTAAAAAAGATTTCTCCACTCGTTTCACTCGGTCGAAATGACAGAATGATTTTGGACAAGGTTCAAAGCCAGATTAACTAATTTCTAGCCCACAGCTCCTTCTAGCGATATATCCAGTAATGCCTTTGCTTCAACTGCAAATTCCATTGGTAATTCTTTGAAAACTTCCTTACAGAAACCATCAACAATCATAGAAGTCGCGTCTTCTTCGGAGATACATCTTTGTTTGCAGTAATACAACTGATCTTCAGAGATTTTGGATGTTGTCGCTTCATGTTCCAATTGAGCCGATTTGTTACCACATTCAATATAGGGAAACGTATGTGCTCCGCAATTTTTTCCAATCAATAATGAATCACACTGAGTGTGATTTCTGGCACCATCCGCATTTTTTGAAATTTTTACTAAGCCTCGATAGCTATTATGGCTTTTCCCTGCCGAAATGCCTTTGGAAATAATGGTGCTTTTGGTGTTCTTACCGATATGAATCATTTTAGTTCCGGTATCGGCTTGCTGGAAATTATTGGTTAATGCAACCGAATAAAACTCTCCACGTGAATTGTCGCCCTTTAGAATACAACTCGGGTATTTCCATGTGATTGCTGAACCGGTTTCCACTTGTGTCCATGAAACTTTGGAATTGAAACCTTGGCATAATGCTCTTTTCGTCACAAAATTGTAGATTCCGCCTTTGCCTTCTTCATCTCCGGGATACCAGTTTTGCACAGTTGAGTATTTGATTTTGGCATTATCCAGGGCAAATAATTCAACAACAGCAGCATGCAATTGGTTTTCATCTCGCATCGGTGCGGTACAACCTTCCAAATAGCTGACTTCAGCCCCTTCATCGGCAATAATCAAAGTTCTTTCAAATTGCCCTGTGTTCATCTCGTTAATGCGGAAATAAGTCGATAGTTCCATCGGGCATTTGGTGTTTTTAGGAATATATACAAACGAACCATCGCTAAAAACCGCTGAATTTAAAGCCGAAAAATAATTGTCGCCCATAGCTACCACTTTTCCCAGATATTGCTGAACCAATTCAGGATGGTCATGAACGGCTTCTGAGAATGAGCAAAAAATCACTCCGGCTTTCTTGAGTTCTTTTTTAAATGTGGTGGTGACAGATACCGAATCAAAAACCACATCAACAGCAACTTTTGGTTTTTTCACACCGGCAAGAACTTCCTGCTCATGCAATGGAACTCCCAGTTTGGCATAAGTTTCCAACAGTTTGGGATCAACCTCTTCGAGGCTTTTTGGTGCGTTCTCATCTTTTTTTGGAGATGAAAAATACGAAATCGCATTAAAGTCAATTTCAGGAATATTCAACTTTGCCCAATTGGGTTGTTCCATCGACAACCACTTTTGATAAGCCTTTAAACGCCAATCCAGCAACCATTGAGGTTCGTTTTTCTTCGCTGATATTGCACGAATCACATCTTCGTTCAAACCCGGAGGAAGAGTATCAGATTCAATATCGGTGACAAATCCCTCCTTGTAGGTTTGATTAACTCGTCTGTGGACTTCTGCGTTAGTTTGTTCTGTCATCGTTATTTTATGTTTAGTTTAATATTCGGTTTGGCAATTCCATTCAGCTCAATCATTCTCGCTATTGTCATTGTTGACAAAATATTTTGTATTTGAGCATTCACCTTTTGCCAACCGCTTTTTGAGTTACAACCACTCACCTGGTTACAAATATTATCGGTATGAGAACAGTCTGTGATTGCAGTTTTGCCTTCAATTGCCTGAATGACGTCAAACAAGGAGATATTCTCAATCTTTTTACCCAAGCTGTAACCACCATTCACACCTCTGGTTGAGGATAATAAATCCGCTTTGGTTAACAATTTCAGGACTTTACTGGTTGTCGGGAGTTCCAAACCCACAGACAGTGCAATTGAATCTGTAGTTTTTAGCTCAGCATCTTTGCTCATATACAGCAAAATAGCTGTGGCATAGTCAGTTAATTTGGAAATTTTCAACATTTGCCGATTATAAATTAAACTGTACTAATTTTGTACTATTTTAAAAAGTTTGTCTGCTTTTTCGCCGAAAGCGAACTTAATGAAATAAAATCATAGCTTTAGGGGCAAATGAAGTTATAATTTTTCGAACTATGACCTCTATGCGAATATGATTGAGAAACCGGGTTCTACCAGAAGTCGCTTCGGCACGGATGTTTCAGAACTTCAAAACAAAATCAACAAACTAAAAAATAATTCCAAGTCGACTGATAACGAGTCACTAAAGGAACTTGCCGAGATTTATAAAACTTTGGCGCAGGTTCATTTTCGCCAAAGCAATTACAATGAAGCCGAAAAACAGTTCACCCTTGCTTTAGGTGCTTATACTCGCATTAAAAATTATCACGGAATCATCTTTTGTCAAAATGCCCAGGCGAGTATTTGTTTGGCTCGTGGAGAACTGGCTGCTGCCAAAAGTAAACTGGAAAAACTACTTTTGTTATTGAAAAAACATCCTGTTAAAGAACTGGAGCATGTTGTTTTGAACAACTTTGGTATTGTTCATGAAAAAAACGGCAACCTGCCCAGAGCCGTTTTGTATTATCATCGGAGTCTTGCTTTAAAATACGAGCTCAACAATCCCGTTTTACCATCTTATACATTACATAATCTTGCCAATGTTTATTTTCATGTTGAAGATTATTCCAAATCTCTGAAATACAATGAGATGGCACATGAACTGATTGCAGAAACTGACGATTACAATGCTCAGGCAACAATTATCAATGGTCTGGCACAAACATTTGTGAAAACAGGTGAACTGGATAAAGCCCGAAAGTTTTATTTGAACGCAGGCGAACTGGCATCTAAAGCCAATAACCTCGCACAAATTGCCGGAACACAAGCCGGACTCGGCAAAATTGAATTTATGAAAGGCAATTCGGTTTCTGCAAAAAAACTTCTCACACAGTCCTTGCAAATTTTTCGTGAACTGAAAGAACAGGAAAATATCGCAAGTTGTCTAATTGAATTGGTTCGTATCAATCAAAAACTGGATCCGGAAAATGCTGTCCAACAAATTGGTGAAGCGATTGACATTTGTAAACTAAATGGCTTTCGTTCGATTTTGGCATCGGCTTATGAATTAAATGCCTCTTTGAAAGCGATACAAGGAGATTATTCTAAGGCTTATTTCTTCCATAAGCTTTTTCACGACCTATTCAGAGAAACAAATAAAACCAATGTTCTCAACCAAATCGAACTCAACAAACTTTCAATTGAGTTGAAAAGTGTTAAAAATCAGTCCGAACATCTGCAAAAACAAGCTCAAAAACACAAATACGAATCTTTACATGATCACCTGACAGGAGCCGGGAATCGCCGGCAACTGGATGAAGTTTTGGCTAAGAGCTGGGTACTTAATACTTCCCAAGACAAGTCCAACCACGTTGCCATGCTTGACATTGATGATTTCAAACACATTAATGATACCTATTCACACGAATTTGGCGATAAAGTGCTTCAGCATGTTTCTGCAATTATTCACAACAATATCGAAGATGATGATGCATTATTCCGCTATGGTGGTGAGGAATTTATTATTTTTCTGCGTGATAAATACAAAGAACATGTCGAGGAGGTTGTTTCACGGATTTGTCAACTCATTGAAAACCACCATTGGCAGGATTTGCAAGATGGTTTATCGGTGACCGCCACATTAGGTGTAGCAAATAGCGAAGAACAAAGCTCCATTGAAAAAGCATTACAGGTCGCTGATGAGAGAATGTACCACGGCAAAAGAAACGGTAAAAACCAAGTTGTTTTTTACTAATTACCTGAAACCAATGTATTCTAAATTAAATCTTTAGGTGTCCCTTTGGGAATTGCTTCCAGTAATCGCTTGGTGTAGTTTCTCTGTGGGCTTTTATAAATATTTTCAGCTGTATCCAATTCCACAATTTCACCATTATTCATCACACCAACCCGATCGGAAATGTAATTCACCACCGACAAATCATGTGAAATAAAAATATAAGTGAGTTTTAAATCCTGTTGCAAATCCTGTAACAAATTCAAAACCTGTGCCTGAACTGACACGTCCAAAGCCGAAACAGACTCATCACAAATGATAAATTCAGGCTCAATTCCGATAGCCCGAGCGATACAAATTCTTTGTCTTTGCCCACCGGAAAACTCATGCGGATAACGGTTTAAATGTTGTGGTTTAAGATCCACTTTTTGCATCAGTTCTTTGGCTCGTTCAAACCGTTCTTTTTTATTGCTACCAATCCCATGAATCGCCATCGGTTCGGTGAGAATGTCGCCAACCGTCATTCTGGGGTTGAGCGACGAGTAAGGGTCCTGAAAAATAATTTGCATCCGTGAGCGGAGCTTTCTCAGGCTTTCCTTATCTTGCTGCATCACATTGATGCCATCATAAATCACCTCACCACTGGTTGCTTGTTGCAATCGGAGAATTGTTCGTCCCAAAGTGGTTTTTCCACAACCGGATTCACCAACCAACCCCAAAGTTTCACCTTGATGAACGGTAAAACTAACATTATTGACAGCCTTGACATGACGTTTGGTTTGATTGAAAAGTCCGCCTTTAACCGGAAACCATGTGTTTAAGTTTTTCACTTCAAGCAATACCGGATGTTTGTCAATGTCGTTTTTATCCGGTTTTATCATCGGTTTAAACTTTTCAGGGGGAATAGATTTTTCAGAACCATCTTCATCCATGTAATCCGAAACTGTCAAAAGTCTTTGCGGATTTCCTTCCAATAACGGACGACAAGCAATTAAACCTTTTGTGTAGGGATGTTGCGGATTTTTAAATATGTTGTGAGAGTGATTTTTTTCGACAATATTTGAACGATACATCACCACCACTTCATCTGCCAAATCAGCAATCACTCCCAAATCATGAGTGATGAACAGCATGCTCATGTGGTATTTTTCCTGCAAGTCCAACATCAAATCCAGAACCTGCTTTTGAATCGTCACATCCAATGCGGTGGTTGGCTCGTCGCAAATTAACAAATCCGGTTCGCAAGCAATTGCCATCGCAATCATCACTCTTTGCTTCTGACCGCCGGACATTTCATGAGGATAGGCTTTGATTTTATTTTTAGGGTCAGGAATCCCAACCTGATCAAGTAAATCAATGGCATAATTCCATGCCTGTTTTTTACTCATACCCTTATGGAGTCGCAAAACTTCAGATATTTGCGAGCCAATACGAAACACCGGATTCAGAGCCGTCATGGGCTCCTGAAAAATCATGGAAATGCGATTTCCGCGAATTTTTCGCATTTCTTTTTCGGATTTCTGCAACAAATCTTCGCCGTGAAACAAAATTTTGCCGGACGTAATCTGCCCCGGAGGCATAGGAATTAAGCCCATAGTCGCCAATGAAGTCACACTTTTGCCTGAACCGGACTCACCTACCAAACCAACGGTCTTTCCCTTGGGAATATCAAAAGAGACATTGTTTACAGCGGTAACGAGCTCTTCCTGAGTTTTAAATTTAACTGTCAGATTTTGAATACTGAGCAAGGGTTTATCCATAGAATCTGTCTGGTTCATACGATATTTGTCTTTTGCGGAGGTTTGAATCTTTCAAACGATTATAGAGGAATCATGAAGGTCATGCAAGATAATAGCAAATGAAGCTCCCTTTACAAATTTTGCCATAAACTAATCTTGCATAGGTGTTTATAGGAAATTTCAAACAAAAAATATCTCGGTGAGAGTAAAAGGGTAATTCAGTCATTCCCGACTCCGATCGGTAATTTATATCTATGTATCCGCTAAAAAAGTGCTATAGTAATTATTTTCAATCTTGTGTTAGAATAAAAACAAATCCTAACCACGCTTTCCAATTTCAAATCAAAAAAGCCTAGTTAGGGAAAAGGAGCATATATTCCGCTAAATCCCGTAATATATGCATGTTTTTATCTCCTGCTATTCGCAATTGCGTATATTAGGATGTTAGATAGCATATAACAGACTAAGAATATGAAGTTTATCGAGATTAAAAAAAGTGAACTTAAGAGTATAACTCTCTTCCTGGTCGATAAGAAAATAATTCTACATCCAATAATATCTCCAGACGGAATTCCTGACTTTTCAGGATATCAAGGAAGAAAGTTTATCGTGATCTTGGATCGCAACATTATTGTTCGAATTCTTAGATTAGTAAATAATGGAAAATTAAAAGATGCACATAGTCTGAAAATTGTTAGTTGTCTTTTAGCATGGTCAGAGTTTAATAGCATTGCACTAAACTCAGGTTTGGCACTTACTGAACATTCACACCACCATGGGAGCAACATAGAATCAAGTAATGAAAACAATATCTTTCTCCAAATATTCAAGCAATATTCCCCACGAGACTGGTTTGACCTTGCAACAGGTAAAACCAAAACAATAAAAAGAATTGAACTTAAAAAAGAGAAGGATTTCGAATTCTTTGTGGAAGACGATCATTATAAAATGCATTACTTAGAAATGCTAAAATTGTCACAATTGTACTTTAATGACAAACTCGAAATTGTAAATAAATTTGAATTATTTCATGAATGGGTCTTTGAAAATATATTGATATGTAAGTATACCACCTATTTTGCTGTTATGCTATTAGGTGATAAATCTAAGACCTTTCGAAATAAGTAGATAAATTATGAATCAATAAATCGTATCTGTAAGAACGTCGCATGGGATCTAACATATTTATCTTTTTGGAGTACTCAATACTATTATGAAAAAGATGCTGAACAAGTATATCTTTTCGCAACTATGGATAAAGAACTAAGAGAATTATTCTTTCTAACACATAAAGAATCTTTGGAATTTTACAAAGAAGTATTTGGAGAAGAGAAAGGTCAGACTATCATAAATTCAATCTCAAAAATATATGTAAGACGTGACAAACCGGAAGTCAACCCAACTGTACTTGATAAATTAATAAAAGAGGAACAATTAAATCTGAAAGAAAAATTAAATAGAAATACGCTATCTAACAATGTACATGACGATCATGTTGGCTAAACGCCGCAACGCCGCATGCACGAACCGTTGAATCCTAAACGTAGAATTAATCCCCTTTACTCTCACCGAGATATTTTTGAAAATTTGGAAATACGAGGTATTTATGTCTGAGCGAAGCGAGTTCAAATACCTCGCCAAATTTGAATAAATATGGAGGGAAACCGTAGGTTGAGAGTTCGGGGCGTGCTTTCTTTTGGTTACTTTGCTTTACACGAGTAAAGAAAAGTAACATTGAATCACGAACAAAAGGAGCAAAGAATAGATACTGAAATAAATTCCACTAGTGTCCGGTTAAATTTTTAGAGTATGTTCTGAAAGCATTGCAATGTTTGGTTTTGCGGTATATAACCAA
>JAGRJO010000319.1 GCA_020442725.1 Lysobacterales bacterium | reverse complement strand
TGGCTGAACCTATTAATGTGTCTGCATCATACAATGCTGATGCGGAGTCATTATGAACAATTGAGCAATTTATATTTGCACCGGATTGATTCGGTGGAATAAATATTTCGGCATCATTGTCATCATCAATAATCGACTTACTCATGTTGAATGTCAAATTACTACTATCGGCATTGTTATAAATTCGCAGAACATTATTTGCCACCAATGTGGAATAATTGATATTTGTTACCAGTGAGGTATTACTATAGAAAATTGATAATGCCGGATCGGTTGTATCATCTTTTTGGCTATGAGTGATTAAATTTCCTTCCATGGTTAAATTATTATTCTGGCGACCATAGTAAACCGCTCCATAATACGCTTTATTCCCTTTCAATAAAGTCTGGCTAATACTAATATCATTCGAACCATAAGCATTCAATGCTCCACCACCATATCCTGTTGCACTATTATTAGTTACGGAGTTGTAACTAATTGATGAACAAATTTCCGCATAATTACACCCATCAACGGCTTGAGAGACTCTTAATTCATTCCGACTTCCGCTTGATTTGAGCATGTAAAGTCCACCACCACGATTTTGTGCGGTGTTACCATCAATTCGAGCATTGACAATTTCTACAAGGTTATTATCTGATATATAAATTCCACCTCCGGTGTTATCAGTTGTATTCTGACTGACGGAAACAGGAATAGTATCAGACCCTGTTAAATAGACCATACTATTGTCAAAACGCATTCCTCCGCCATAAGCATAGGCATGATTATTGAAGAAACCATATTCCAGAGAATCCAAAGGGTTCATATCGCCTGAGGCAAAAACCGAAACTGAACAGTTATCTGAATATAAGCCACCACCTATACTGGCTGTATTATTGTAGATTGCAGAACCCTCTCTAATGGTAAAAATGGATCCATAACAATTGATTCCACCACCCCAAATGCTTTCAACATCTTCGTTGAATTGATTATAAATTTTCCCTTGAAAATCGACACGAGTAAACTCTCCTGTAATTTCCAACCCGGTGTCTGCATTATCATGAATATGAGTTTCTTCCATGAGAATAACCAAAGAACTGGTCGCATCCGAACTTCTGATGCTCACTCCTGTTGGAAAACCTCCATAAATATCAAATCCCGAGATAACGATTGTATTAAACACCATAGTGTTATAATCAATGTTCAAACCGATTGCACTCCCATTAGCATCAATTTGACTGGGAGAATACCCCTCTACTCGTTGATTATTCGCTGCATCCAGGCAGTTACTAAATCCTCCATCAAGAGATATGACATCCTTGTCATCAATAATTACTGAGGAGAAAGTTTTTTGATTGGTCACCCTGATTTCCATGCCTGAGTTTCCCGAGTTAACCGCATCTTGAATTTCGTTGTAATCACAATCTGCATCAGATGCGTCTCCAACTGTAAGTACAGTCGCATTAATAAAAGATGTAAAGAGCATGAGTGAGACTAATAACCTTTTCATAAAAACCTCTTTTTTAATAAACATGAAAGCTGAGTGCGACTTTCAATAAGCCACACTCAACAATAAGCTTATTCAAAACTATCTTTAAAGATTATATCAAAACTGATTTCTTCATAAGCACCGGCATCAAAAGGACCTCTTAAGTTTGAAATTGATGGATCATCAATTCCTCTAGGGTTTCCTTCGATATCGGGATATGAACTTTGAATTTCATTTTCAGAACATAAATCTTTAGCAAAGGACATGCTTTGTAAATGATAGTCTCCGTTTACCCCATCGACAAAATCAGGGTTAAATGGATAGTTGTCTGCTAATTCTATGGAACCTCCATTTGATGGAAATGAGTTGGTTTCATGAACATAGTTACACTTCATTCGTAGGAATGGAGTCGTATTTCCGGAAATAGAAAAGATATCACCTTGGTCGTATATGATTGAGTTGTAGATTCTCACCCAGTTTTGCGCATTTGAGCCATAAAAATTAAAGTGATTATCGACCGTGTTTCCTGCAATGGTATTGTAGAAGAAATCAAGATTGGCTGCATTGGTTACTGCATAAAGCGTTATTAAATTAGAGGCAAAAGGTTGACCATTTGGACCATTAGCGGTAATAACATTGCCTTCAAG
>JAGRJO010000318.1 GCA_020442725.1 Lysobacterales bacterium | reverse complement strand
GGTATATGTTCCGGTACAGGATGTCTCTTATACAGCTGCACTTGGTTATGGAGCATTTAAAAAGTCAAATAATCAACGGCAACAAATTCATGTTAAAAAAACGTCTCGTAGTATCCCTATTGTGGTTGGTTCACGCTCTCACATGTCAGATGATGTGAAAAACTACTTACAGGATTTAGGAACTCACGAACTCACCTCTATGGGAAGTTCATTAAAATTTTGTCTGGTTGCTGAAGGAAAAGCCGATCTTTATCCAAGATTGGGACTCACTTCCGAATGGGATACGGCAGCGGCTCAATGTATTGTTGAACAAGCCGGAGGACATGTAGTCACTCTGGACAATCAAGCTCTCAAATACAACACCAAAGAATCCTTACTCAATCCGTTTTTCATGGTTTATGGTGACAAAAGCCGTGATTGGATTCATCCTTAATTAAATCTCAAGTGATTGCTGTTCAATTGACGAGAGTTTTCTTTGTAATTGGCTTAGCTTTTATAATTAGCTCATGCAATCCAAAAGAAGATAAAATTCTAATAGCTGTTGCCAGTAATTTTGAACCCACACTTTCAAAAATTCTTAAAGATTATAAAGATTCACAAAACAGAATAATTCATGTCACATCGGCATCATCGGGTGTTTTAGCGAATCAAATTCTCAATGGCGCTCCGATTGATTTATTTCTTTCTGCGGATATCGAAAAGACAAAAATAATTTATGAAAAATTAAAATCATCTTATAAACCAAAGGTTTATGCGACAGGAAAGCTGGCTTTATGGATTCCTTCTATTGATGATAGTGGTGATTGCTTGTTCGTTTTAAACAATATTAACTCACTAGCAATTGCCAATCCTGAAACAGCTCCTTATGGTCAATTTGCTCAAACAATTCTGACAGAAAACAAGATACAGCCTCAAAAAACAGTCATCACCTCTAATGCTGCACAAGCCTATTTATACACTCATCAAAATCTTGCAAATGCAGGGTTTGTGCCCTACTCTATGATTACCAAAAACGACAAAGGCTGTATCCAAACTTTTTCAGATGACTCATTGCAACAAGCAATGATTATGCTCACACCAAAAGGAAAGGAAATTTTTGATTTTCTATTGAGTCATTCAGTTCAGCGTCTTATACAAGAAGACGGTTATGAAATTACTAAACAACATTAAAACAGGTCAACTCTTATGAAAAAAATTATATTCTTAGCAACACTAATAATTACTTCCGGCTATGCAAATGAGCCATCAAAACTGATTGAAAACTACGGACCATTTAAACCGGTAGCAAATACAACTTACCCGACACCTCAAACTTTAAAAACTGTTTTTGATGTTTATACCTCTGATGATGATAAAAGTAAAATCAACAAAGGCATCAACACTGTTGCTCGTTTTCTGAATATGCATCATGACGCCGGAGTTAAAAGTGAGAATATTCAAGCCGCACTTGTTATACATGGTTCGGCCGCAAAGGATATTTTATCTGATCAAGCCTATCACAAACAGTTTGGTATCAATAACCCAAATTCAGTTTTGTTATCACAACTTCATAAGCATGGTGTAGAAATTATTGTTTGTGGTCAATCCATTGAATTTAAAGAATATAAACGTGATGAAATTCTTGATTTTGTCAAAGTATCACTCTCTGCAATTACGGCATTAACTGATTTGCAACAAAAGGGTTATGCTATCATTAACTTTAATTGATAAAATAACTCAATTTTTTCCAATCAGGAATACAAAAATGAAAATCAAATTAGGAATACTAGCACTTGTTCTCGCCACTACAGTGAGTGCGGATACAATTTTCGGTCTCTATGCAGGAGCAAAATATTGGAACTATGGCATCAATGGAAATATTCAGTCAGGCATTTCTCAGAACGAGAATGTGGATATTGATTATTCAAAAGCCAATGGAAACATTCTGTATGTAAATGTGGAACATGCTGTTCCTTTTTTGCCAAATATCGGACTGAAACAAACCAATATTGACACGAGTGATGTTATTTCATTAAGTAATGCGACTTCCGCTCCCGGTCAGACCATTGATGTTTTTGCAAAAACAGATTTAAGTCATACCGATTTCACGCTTTATTATGAAGTTCTGGATAATTGGGTTAATTTGGATTTAGGAAT
>JAGRJO010000317.1 GCA_020442725.1 Lysobacterales bacterium | reverse complement strand
CCATGTTTGTGCCCACATATTGCCCAAAAGATGAGCCGGAATCATGCCGTCATTGCCCATGACTTCTTCACCATAATGTTCTGTCAATTTAGCTCTGACATGACATTGAAGTGCTTCGTATAATGGTTTGACTTGCTGAAACTGTCTGTCCAGCTCTTTGGAAAAGTCATCTGCCGGCATATCGTATTGAGAACGCCACATTGCTCCTGTGTCTTTAAAGCCAAGGTTTTTTGCACCTTCATTTGCCAACTCAACCATTTTTGCATATTTATCTTTCATCGGTGGCGAAATGGTTCTCCAGCCTTTCCATGCTTCCAATAACTCACTACTGTCTCGTGAATGCGTCATGATTTCTTCGAGGTCATTCAGCGTTTTACATTCAGCATTCTTGCAATATTTCCCTGTACCGTACATTGCTTCAAGTTCAGATGTAATTTGCGCCAGTTGGCTGTTTTTTTCAGCATCCGCAGGTGCGGCAATGGTCAATCCGTTTTTTAAAATGTTTAGCTTTCGACGCATATCATCAGAAACCTTAACATCATCATAGCGACTGGCTTCCATAGCAAATTCTACTTGCATTGCTGAAAACCTCTCATTGCTTTTTGCACTTAGCCAAATGGTATCTTCAGTAATAAAGTTTGCCTGAACCCAAGCTGTGCGTGCCGCAAACTCTCCTTGTTCCGTTAGTGTTTTTTCAACTCTGTTGAGAAACTCTTCAACATCTTTTTTGGATGGTTTTTTTGCGGATGCAGTGTTAATACTGAGTGCAAAAATTGTCCCTAATAATGCTATTTGTTTAATTTTCATACTTTAGCCTATTTGAAAAAGTGGTGATTGTAGCATTTGCCAATTTTTTTTACAGTATCTTTAACTTGAAATTACAAAGCGTGTCAGATATTATGTGGTAAACCACGAACAATTTAAAGCTATGTATCTACGACTTGTTTTTCTAACATTCCTTTTTATCAACACCTCTTCGATTGCAAAGGTGGCTTATTTGCCATTGACAGACTTCACTCCTCCTTTTGAGGTTCAAAATAGGATTGCAGTACTTGATATTGACTCATCATCAATAATAAAAAATATTTATTTACCTGATGAATACCTTACTGGAAGTGTTTTTTTAAACTCTGAACAAACTAAGCTATATGCTGGTACATATAATCACATTATTGTGATTAATACAAATACTTTGGAAGTAGAACAAAGTATTAGCATACCGAGTCCAGCAGAAACTATTTTTCTAAATCAAACTGATGACACACTTTATTTTTCAACTTCTTCATCTCAATTCTTGTATCAATTAAATTTACTTAGCAATACAGTTTCAGTTGCTGTTGATTTCGGAATTTACAGTATAAATAAAGCTGAATTCAACGAATCTTTAAATACAGCTATTTTCATTTTATCTGATGGAGGTAATTCTACCATTTTTAAAGTTTTTGATATAAAAACTATGTCAGAGTTATTTTCATATGACGCACCTTCGTATAACTCCGATTTAATCAGTAATGATGGTTCTACTTATTTCCATTTTGTAAATCAAGACAGCTCAATCTACTCAAGATCGCTAGTTGATGGTTCAATTAATTGGGTAACTCAAATTTCAAATGAGTCTTTTGGTGTGATTTTTGAGAACTTTGATAATACGATAACAGCTATTAGCCATCAAAAGACTTATAAAATTAACAAAAGTGACGGACAGTGGAGTATTCAGTCAAACATTAAGCTGAGTGACTTTACTGATATATGGGGAGTTTCATTTGAAAGAATTGAAAACAATTCTTTTTTTGCAATAAATCATCCTGCTTTTTTTTGTTTGACTGGTTGGTGTAGTCCCATAACATCACTAAAATCATATACTCTCAACTTCAATGACAATACTGTCAGTAACAATTATCAAAATGAACAAATTGTCGGCAGCTATGCCCGAGGCCGATATATTGGCGATTTATTATATTCTCCACCAATCATTCCGATTTTTGGAAATAGCGGTTTGTTGATATTGGTGTCAGTGCTTTTGTGTACTGGAATATTTTATTCTCGTCAATATAACCACTAAAACTTATATTAACATTTGCTAATATGTTAAATCTGCGTTCTAATATCCGATGTTTTAATTATTAACTCATCATG
>JAGRJO010000316.1 GCA_020442725.1 Lysobacterales bacterium | reverse complement strand
CCTCTGATAAAATCTTATTTTCCTGACTCTAAAATTGTGCATATTATCAGGAACCCCCTCAATGTTATTTCAAGTTTAAAAAGAGGCAGAGGTTTGTTGCCTCAGAATTTGACTGGGGCAATTAATTTTTGGAAAGAGGCTATTTTAATAATAAATACTATGAAACCAATTCTAGGTGAAAGTTTATACGAATTGAAGTATGAGGATTTAACAAATAATCCCGATATTGAAATCAATAAATTACTTGACTTCCTCGGTGAAGAAAAATTTGAAAATATCAATATGGCTACAAATGTTCATGCTTCCGAAGATTCTTATCTGTCAGTTCTTGATAACAATGAAGTTGAAATAGTTAAAGCTGAACTTTCAAACTTGATGAAAATTTATGGATATCAATGATGCAGATTCCGGTTCTAACTTATCACTCTAATAATGTTGATGGCAATGAATATCACAATAATGATCATGTTGCCTTTGAGTTGGATTTACAGCTTATATCAAAGCTGGGGTACGAAATTATTTCCACGCATGAACTTGTAAGTATCCTAAAAGAGAAAGCAGGTTCATCTAAAAAAAAATATGTCTGTTTGACTTTTGATGATGGTTCAGATATGGACTATCATGACTGGGAACACCCCTTTCATGGATATCAGAAATCTTTTCTAACAATGATGCAAGATTTTAAGAATGAAACTGGTCAAAATATACATGCCACTTCATTTGTTATTGCAGATCCACAGACAAGAGCTGAACTTACAAATACATGCACAGCAGGTTATCCAATTTGGAATAGTGACTGGTGGAAAGAAGCAGAAAAAAGTGGAATGTTATCTATTGAAAACCATTCTTGGGATCATGTCCACTCAACATTGAAAAACACCAAAACTCAAAAAAATATCAAAGGTGACTTTTCAGGTGTGGATAGTTTTTTAGATGCAAAAACACAAATAGCAGAGGCTTCTAGGTTTATCAATTCTGTTATAGTTGGAAAGAAAATCTCACTATTTGCTTATCCTTATGGTCATTTTAATGATTATTTGGTGAAACAGTATTTCCCTTATGAACAATCAGAAATCATTGCTGCATTCACATGTGAACCTCAATTCGTCACTCAGGATACGAATCTGTGGCTAATTCCTCGTTTTGTCTGCGGTAGTCATTGGAAAAGCAGTAATGGTTTAAGAAAGATACTCCAAATGCAATCGTGAATACGTCAAATCCTTGCTATTGATTATGGTTTTGCTATAATCCGCCGTTCGGTTCTTTGAGCCGATTTCCTTGCTGCACTGATAATGTGTCTGTGAACATTATGCAGGTGGCTTTATTTAATCCATAAGGAGACAAAAATGAGACATTATGAAATTGTTTTTCTGGTTCATCCGGGCCAGAGTGAACAAGTACCTGCCATGGTTGAAAGATACCGTGCAATGGTAGAAAAAGACAACGGAACCGTTCACCGTTCGGAAGACTGGGGTCGTCGTCAATTGGCATATCCAATCCAAAGACTTCACAAAGCGCATTACTACCTGATGAATGTTGAGTGTACTGTTGAAGCACTTGAAGAAATTCTGGAAGCTTTCCGTTTTAATGATGCTGTTCTTCGCCACATGGTTATAAAAATGAAACATGCCGTGACTGAAGAGTCTTGTTTGATTAAGAAAGACGAAAAAGAAAGCAAAAAGCACTCCTCAAGATACTCTAATGACGATACTGATTTAGATGATGATTCAGAAGACGAAGAAGATCTTGACGATGATAATGATGATGAGGACGGAGAAGAATAATGCAACAAAGAAGACAAGTTAATCGCAAACGTTTTTGCAAATTCACTGCTGATGGTGTTTCTGAAATCGATTATAAAGATTTGGATACATTGAAACAAAATGTTGGTGAGACGGGTAAAATCATACCTAGCCGTATCACAGGTACAAAAGCTAAATATCAAAGACAATTAACTACCGCTGTTAAACGTGCGAGATATATTGCATTGTTGCCATATTGTGATCAACATTATTAATCAGGAGTAAGCACATGCAAGTTATATTATTAAAGAAAGTACAAAATCTTGGTGAGTTGGGCGATATCGTTAATGTAAAACCTGGTTATGCCAGAAATTACTTGATTCCTAAAGGTCATGCTTCAA
>JAGRJO010000315.1 GCA_020442725.1 Lysobacterales bacterium | reverse complement strand
AGATAGGATAAAAGGATGATAACCATATCGCCCCGTATGCAAAATCTGCATACAAATTTTTCCATCCGCCTGATGCACGGCATTGGTTACAATTTTATGCCTTTTAACCTGAAAGCCATATTTTAGAAAACCTCCGAATGGAGCTGTCCACGCTCGAATATTTGGGCTGATTCCTCCGGTAACAATCAATCCTACCTGACCTTCGGCACGCTTGGCAAAATAGGTCGCTAGTTTTTGATAATTCTTGGCTCGGTCTTCCAATCCGGTATGCATTGATCCCATCAAAACTCTGTTTTTAATCGTAGTGAACCCCAAATCAAGCGGTTTAAGGAGATTAGGATAGTTATTCATTGCAATGCCCCGGTTGTAAAAATTCAGTATTTATTGTTTTCTAATTTCTTTTTCAATTAACTCCATACTATTGCGTATGGTCTGCCAGTACCTATTCTGCCAAAAAGGTTTTGTTTTTGAAAGTTTTGAATGGCCTTTTAATTGAGGAAATCGTCGATTCGGAACATTTTTGGGGAGTTTATCCAGTAATTCAGCACTTAATTCGTAAGTACAAGCCAAAGCCATATCAACTCCTGATTCGACACAAGCCTGATATCGGGCATGAACATCACCCACACAATCAGCTGCTTTCATACCCAAATCATCTGAAATAATTACTCCTTTAAATCCCAGTTTTTTTTGTAAAACATCCTGACACCAATATTTTGAGTATCCGGCTGCATCCTCGCAAACTTCGGAATAAATCACATGCGACATCATCACAGCATCAATCAAGTTATTTTGAATTAAGCTGGCAAATGGAATTAAGTCTAAATTTTCAATTTCATTCAACGAACGATTATCAATTGGCAACTCGAAATGTGAATCCGCAACTACCGTTCCATGACCCGGAAAGTGTTTTGCAGTTGTCTTCATGCCGGCATCATGCATCGCACGGCAATAAAATTCCGCCAATTCAGTTGCTTCTTCCGGCTTTTGTGAAAAAGCTCTGTCTCCAATCACATTACTACCGTTGTCAATATCCAAAACCGGAGCAAAACTCAAATCAATATCTATTGATAATAATTCCGAACTCATCAGCCAAGCGTGAATATGAGCAAATGATTTTGCCAAATCCGGGTTAGATGAAAACACTTTGCCGGTTTCAGCAAGTGCTGGTAATTGCGAAAAAGGTTCTGAGAATCGTTTCACACGACCACCCTCTTGATCAACAGCAATCAGAAAATCAGAACCAAAGTGGCTTTTAATATCATCAACGAGCCTTTTGAGTTGAAAATAATCCTGATAATTTCTTTTAAATAAAATGACACCACAAACTAACGGATGTCTGAGGAGTTCAATTTCTTCCTCATTGAGTTTAGTGGAAGTGATTCCACACATAATCGCAGTCATTATTTTTTCCGGTATTTTTGTTGATTATAAACTTAATTGGAGATTTTTGTTACTCAAATAATTGACGCATTTAGTCAGATTTTTACAACTTTGAAAATTCAAACACAGACTCGGATTAGAAAAATTTATCCTTAACACAAAAAACTCTAATTTTCTAAAAAATATATGACAAATGTTTTTTTTTATGATAATTTTGCCAACGTTTTTGGTTTTTAAAAAATGAAATGTAAAAAGTGACAATTATTGTCATGAAAAATAATAAGAATAATTTCGGTCAAAAACAAAGTTCACAATAATATCTTAAAAAGAGAGGAGATTCAATTAATGTTGAAACTAAATAAATTGGCTATGCCAATAATGGCAGCACTCGCGATGTCAAGTCAAGTTGACGCTCAAGGGTTTTCAAACAATGCTAATCTGGATGATAACATCAGTAGCAGCGTAAAAATGAACCCGTTAGCCCCTGGAATCATTGTTAAATATAAAAGCAATAACCGCTCACAATCTCTGGAGCACGCAAGTGCCAGAGCGACTGAAATGGGTAATGCTTACGGTTTGAATTTAAAGTTCAAAAGAATGATGTCCGGAAATGCTGAAGTATTAAGCATTGTAAAAGATGATTCTAAGTCAGCAAAAGCAATTGATTTGGATAAAATCGTTCAACAAATCAGCAAAAGACCAGATGTTGAATACGCTGAAATTGATGCATTGATGGTCCCTTATCTGGTTCCTAATGACACCGCATACAATACACAGTGGCATT
>JAGRJO010000314.1 GCA_020442725.1 Lysobacterales bacterium | reverse complement strand
AGCATCTGTTGTATTGACAAACTGCAACTGAAACTCACCAATCCACGGTACAGCAATTACTTCAGGAGTTATTTTTAATCCACCAATGCTGATTCCTCCGAACAAATACCAGATTGCAATCACACAGGCTAATATGAAATAGGCCCTGCGTTGACTGAATTTTGATAAACAAGATAAACCAACAGACAAAATGATTATACTCACCCAAACCCATGCTTCCAGTTTAAACATCAACATAGAAACCAAAGATAATGTGCTTAGAATTAAAAATCTTTTCTGACGAGTTATAAAATATTGTTGGATATTTACAAAACTAATAAATAAATAAGCAGCCATCCAAATATCAGCATAACCTGCAAGAATAATGTGATTATTCACAAATGGCAATGAAACCAATACAAAGACGACTCCAAATGCCAAATAAGATGATTGAGTAATCAACTTAACATTTCCATAAATCAATAATATAAATGATATAAACATTGCAGGATAAATCGCATTTAGTCGTGTTTCATTCCAATCAAAAATACCGCTGTTAAAAACATAAAGCAAAGATAAACCATCCGGATAATGATGAATTGGACTGGTTAATGCTCCTTTCGCCGAAAACCACTCAACTCTACCAACTAAACTCTCATTAATTCCATAAAAATACCAAATCTTCGCTTTCGCAACCCAACCATACCACGCATCCCAAGCGAATAATGGTAAAGATTGGTTTTGTGTTTCAATGAAAACTAAATGAATAAAAACAAACACTGCCAAAATCACAAGTATTTTAGAAAAATGTGGTTTCAGACTGAGACGCTCTCTAACTCCATTAATAATAATTCGTTTATAAACAAAAACATAATAACCAATAGTAACAGTTGAAAAAGCAAAACACAGATAGAAAAGAAAGTAATTGTTTATATCCAAACCAAGCCACTGAAAGAGGTTGTATATAACCATTATTTTAAAAACACCAATAAAAAAGCTTTCTCCAAGAATTTTTTGCCAGTTTGATGCTTTAAAAAATTGAGCCATCCAAGGCAAGCCCATACCTGTAAACACTAATAATAAAATCAAAGTATTTATCATTTAACAACTTCCATTAATGAAAAATATGAGCTCTTACCCACCTCATTTACTTTAAAACTCCTGTTATAGACACTCAGTTTTCCGCCCATTGTCTTGAATGAACTGTATTGAGGATAAATGACCAAAAAGTAATCACCTGCTTTTACACTCTCGAACGACTCCTCATCACTTAGTCCAAGATAATTAGCATTGACAGGAATCAAGTGATAAATCAATCGAAATAATTCATACCTATTATCATTCAAGATATAAACCTTTTTTTCTCGAACAAATTCCATATTCGCTTCGTCTTTATAACCTAATAAGATTTGCACCTGTGTAGCAATTGTTTTTAAATCCTGATCCGGTAACTTTTGATTAATTTCATATGCATAGGTTTGACTTAACCAAAGCGAGTTTTTAAATGACTTCAATAAAAAAACCAAGTCTATAGCAAGCCATGACAATATCATTGAAAATAGTAGAACCCTAGTTTGAGTCTTCAATAAAACAAGTGTTAAAGCATAGATAATTGTGAAAATAACTATAAATATTAAAGGCTTACTATAAAACTGCAATTCATCCTTGGTCGCAACATGATTAATAGAACCCTGAGTTGGAGGATCAAACTGTACCCAATAATCAAATAAAGCCAAATAATCACTTACGAAACTTGTTTTTCTTAAAAGCAGTGATTGAATAAAAATTTCATTCTCAGAACTTTCCTTAATGCCTAAGTCAGCGTATGGATGGATTCTTAACCCTATTTGCTCAATTAGACCCTGCCAATTTGGGTTTCTTGAAATTAAATTGAGTTTACTGTTGTTTTCCGGTTGAATGAGTGGCATTTGGAACACTGATGGATTGCCTTGAATTTTCCAAACCAATTCCACTTGAAAATTATTCGTCAAATTTCTAATGTCAACTTCGAGTGCAGGAAAATTCTCAGCTTTAAAAGGAACAGTTGGGAAAAACAAATCAACCTCCCCATACTCCGAGAATCTAAACTCATTGATAGCGCTCTGAGCTCTTGCTCCATTAGCGACATAAACCTTATCATTCATCAACTCAATCTGGGCTTGAGATGGATTATCTAAAAAAAAAAAAAA
>JAGRJO010000313.1 GCA_020442725.1 Lysobacterales bacterium | reverse complement strand
AAAAAATCTATCGCCCGCAAACTCTACACCATAGACAATGCGGAGGAACAACTATCGTTCATATACAACAATTTAATGAGGAAAGCCGCATGAGTTTAAAAAACTGGTTCAATAAACCCAAATGGAAAAGCAAAGATGCCAACATCAGAGCCATCGCCGTCAGTTCCGATAATTCACCTGAATTACTGTCGATGCTTGCCAGTATCAGCCAGAATGATGAATCAGCAAATGTTCGTTCTGCTGCACTGAAAAGACTGGATGATTATCAATTAATTGCCAAAATTGCAGAAAATGACAAAGATGATGATGTCAGAAATGTAGCCGTTAAAATATTGCAGGACTGGTTTATCAATCAGGATGATATCCAGCAAAAAGAACTGGTAAAAACTCTAAGCAACTCTCGAATCATTGAAACTGTCGCTGCCAGTGCTAAAAACAACGATGTTCGCGAAATCTGCATCAATAAAATCAACAAACAAGGTTTATTGGGCGACTTACTCATCAATGAAAAAAACAGCCAATTACGTCAATTGATACTTTCAAAAATTGACAAACCGGCAACCCTCAAGCGAATTCTGAAATCCGCAAAGAACAAAGACAAAGCCATCGTCAAAGCCATTCGTGAAAAACTCGAAAATGATGGTGATATTGCAAAGATGGTCGAACAAAAAGCCCTTGATTTATGCGAACAAATGGAGAAATTTATTCATAATCGCAATCTCTATGGTAAATCTGATGTGGATGCCGTTTTTTCACAATGGCAGGAACTTGCCGATAGCCACGACTTAAGCACTTTCGCGCAACGATTTGAAGGAGCTCATCGCACTGCCAGTCTGACATTCGACCCGCAACAACGTGACGAATTTCTGAATCAACAAAGACAACAAAGAATCAACAGCAAAATCGCAGAATTACAAACTGCTATCACGGATTCTCAAAACTCTACTTGGGAACAACTTCAAAACCAAATCAGCAAATTCAGCGGTTTTGACCTTAGCTTTGCTGATGATAGTCAAAAAACTGAATACGATAATCTCCTGGAGCAATTAACCACTCTGAGAGACAAACAATCACAAAAACAAGACTTGCCAACTGATTTAGTTAATGTGGCGGACAAACTGGAAGCTGCATTGAAACAAAAATTCAATCAACCGCGACAAATTTCGCAATTCCGCAAGATGTGGGATGATAATGCAAAATCCGCTAAAAGCAACACAGCATTTAACACTCTGAAAGCCAAGTTTGATAATTCCATGCTTGCTCTAGCTGATAAAATTGAAAAATCAGCAAGCCTGCGCGATGAAGCTGCCAAAAATGCTGTTGCAGCCATTGAAAAAGCCAGACAACAAATTAAAGATGGTCATTTATCTGATGCCAAAATCATCATGAATAAAATTGCTGCCAATAAAAAAATTGCCGGCAATCATCCACTCATTCGTGAAAATAAATTTGATTTCGACACTTTGTGGAACGAGCTCAAAGAATTACGCCAATGGCAAAGATGGAGCAATGATAAAGTCAGAGTTCGACTGATTGAAGAATTGCAACAACTGGTTGGCACCGGAACTCACCCAGATGCTCTTTTGAAAAAAATGAAGGAAGCCAACGCTCAATGGAAAGACATGGAAGATCACGAAAAACTCGAAGGCGATCGTTACAATGTCCGCAATCAAGAACTCTATGGACAATTCAGAGAAGTACAAAAGGCATTATTTGAGCCGGCACAAACTTTCTTTGAAAAGCGTTCAGAAATTTGGAGTAAAGAACTGGAAACTTTGGAACAAGAGATCCAAACATTACATGAAATCAATCTTCAGGAAACGGAAGATCGAGATTTGGCACGCTTGGTTCGTGACGCTCTGAAACAACTGAGAAATCTGGATAAAATTCCACCAAAAAATCGTGGAAAATGTGCTGCTCGCATACGCGCCGGTGTTGCAAGAATTGATGCTCACCTGCAAGAATCATACAAAATTGCCATTCGTCGCAAAGAAAAACTCATCGAGATGGCAAATGATCTCATCGAAATGGAAGACCTGCCTTCAGCTATTGAACAAGCAAAAGTTCTTCAACAAGAATGGAAAACCGCCGGAATTGTTCAACAGTCACAGGAAAGAAAACTGTGGAAGAAATTTCGTAAAGCCAACGATGCTGTTTTCAATCGTTTGCAAGAACAAAT
>JAGRJO010000312.1 GCA_020442725.1 Lysobacterales bacterium | reverse complement strand
GAAAACGCTCTGCTTCAATGAGACTCTCCTCTGCAACAGCAACAGATAAAGCCATAATCAGTAATATTGTTATTGTTTTCAACAATGTCTCCATAATAAACGCATCCTTACAATAATATCTTATAACAATATGTTTTAACAATTATTCCTTAATTTTTATCATTTTGAGTTGCAAACAATGATTGCATGAAATATATTTCACTTATTGAAATTAATTACAATCATGAATCAACTTGATTTAGCAACAAAAGCAGCATGGCTTGCATACATTGGCGGGTACACTCAAAGTGAAGTCGCCAAAAAATTGAATATCTCATCGGTGAAAGCTCACAGGTTGATAGCGCATGCTCATGCCAACAATGTCGTCAAAATTTTTGTTGAGGGCGAAATTATTGAGTGCGTGGAACTTGAGGAAAAAATTTCAAAACAGTTTAACCTTGATTCGTGCATCGTTGCTCCAACAATTGAAGGAGTTGATTCTTTTAAGTCGGTAGGTGCTGCCGGTGCTTCTTTTTTATACAACTTACTTAAAAATAATAAAAACAAAACGGTCGGTGTGGGGAAAGGTCGGTCGTTATCGGCAGTTGTCGAAAACCTTCCGCATTTTCAAACTGAAAACATCAAATTTGTTTCTGTTTCCGGTGGATTAACTCGCCGATTTTCAACAAATCCCTACGATGTAATACACAGACTGGCAGAAAGAACGAATTCGGAGGCTTTCTTTTTGCCGGTTCCTTATATGGCAAAAGATGAATCCGAAAAACAGATGTTACTTGAGCAAAACAGTGTCAGGCAAATGTTAGATTTTGCCAAACAAGCAGAAATCTACTTAGTTGGGGTTGGTTCGATTCAAAGTAATGCGCATGTTCATGAAAGCGGACTTATTGCAGAATCTATCTGGAATAAAATGATTGAAAATCATACGGTCGGTGATTTTATGGGGCAGTTTCTTGATGCCAGTGGAAATGAAATAATGGACAGCTGTAATAATTTATCGCTGGGCTTGACCTCGGAAGATATAAGAGGGAAAAAAGTGATTGCAGTTGTTGGAGGCAGTCAAAAAGGCAAAGTCACTCATGCCGTTTTACAAAAAAACATCATCACCGATTTAATTATCAGTGAAGAATCAGCAAAAGAATTAATTAAATTAATAAAATCTTATGAATAGTAAAATTGAAAGAAATCCCGGAGTTCCTTTCAATCCGGACTGGGTTGAATGCATTCAGGTTAATAAAAGTGCAGTTGAACGTCGAGCTGCTTCGTATAGCGGAAGACGTTCGATCAAAAAACAACACCAGGCTGCCTGGCTGTTAAAGGCTATCAGTTGTATCGACCTTACAACGCTCGCCGGTGATGACACCGAAAGACGAGTCCGCAGACTTTGTGAAAAAGCTAAGAAGCCGATTCGCAATGATATTGTGAAAGCTCTGGGAATTGAAAAGTTAAATCTAACAACCGGAGCAGTTTGTGTTTATCATGAAATGCTGGAGTCCGCAAAAAAATATCTGCAAGGTACAAATATTGGGATGGCAGCAGTTTCAACCGGCTTCCCGGCAGGTTTAACACCTTTTGATATGCGTGTAGAAGAAATCAAACGATCAGTTGCAGCCGGAGCCACAGAAATTGATATCGTTATCTCTCGTCGCCATGTTTTTTCACAAAACTGGAAAGGACTATATGAAGAAATCACAGCCTACAGAGAAGCCTGTGGTGAAGCTCACCTGAAAACCATACTGGCAACGGGTGAAATTTCGACACTCCGAAACGTCGCCAAAGCATCTATGGTTTGCATGATGGCAGGAGCAGATTTTATAAAAACATCAACCGGTAAAGAAAAGGTCAATGCCACGCTTCCTGTCAGTCTGGTAATGGTGAGAATGATTCGAGAATATTACGGCAGAACCGGATTTAAAATTGGATATAAACCGGCCGGTGGTATCAGCACCGCAAAAGAAAGTTTGCTATATCTCATTCTGATGAAAGAAGAGTTGGGCAGAGATTGGCTCGAACCGGAGTTGTTCCGCTTTGGAGCATCGAGTTTACTGGGTGATATCGAAAGACAGTTAGAACATCATATGACCGGTAAATATTCTGCCGGATTCCGTCATGCTATCAGCTAAAGCCTAAACATTAACAAGCAAACCAAATAATAAAGTGAAAACAATGAGTATTATGAAAATTTTTGAAGA
>JAGRJO010000311.1 GCA_020442725.1 Lysobacterales bacterium | reverse complement strand
AGACAAGTTATTAAGCAAATCATCAAACAAGGTGACGAGTTTGGAGACAATGCCTATGGAAAAAACAAAAAAATCACAGTTGAATTTGTCTCTGCCAACCCAACCGGTCCTTTGCATGTCGGTCATGGAAGAGGAGCTGCTTATGGCGCTTCTTTAAGCAATATTTTAGAAAAGTGTGGCTATAATGTTCAGCGCGAATACTATGTCAACGACAATGGCAGGCAGATGGATATCCTGGCAACTTCTGTATGGTTGCGATACGTTGAACTCTGCGGACAACCGGTAGTTTTCCCTGACAATGGATATCAGGGAGATTACATTGTCGATATTGCCCGTATTGTCAGAAAAAAATATGGAGATAAGTTTTTACACACCAGTCACGAAATTTATGAAGGTGTTCCTGCTGACGAGAAAAGTGGCGGAGACAAAGAAACACATATTGATGGTTTGATTTCCAATACAAAAAGTTTGCTTGGAAAAAAAGACTACAACAAAGTTTTCCAAATTGCACTCAACGATATTCTTTCAGGAATCAAACAAGATCTTTCAAAGTTTAATGTTAATTATGATTCCTGGTTTTCAGAAAAACTATTGCACAGTGGTGATACCGTAGATAGAGCCTTGAAAATATTGAAAGATAACAACTATCTCTACGAGAAAGATGGCGCCATCTGGTTTATGGCAACTCACTTCGGTGATGACTTGGATCGGGTTGTCATTCGCGAAAATGGTCAAAAAACCTACTTTGCATCTGATGTGGCTTATTTACTGAATAAGTTTGAGCGTGGTTTTGAGGGAGCTTTATATCTTTTTGGTGCAGATCATCACGGTTATATTGCCCGTATGAAAGCAGCAGCCAAAGGTCTTGGAATCAACCCTGATGATATTGAAATTGTATTAACACAATTTGCGAACCTAATCGAACATGGTGAAAAGGTGCAAATGGGAACTCGTTCAGGCAAGTTTGTGACTTTGTCACAACTAATTGATGATGTTGGCGTTGATGCGGCACGTTTTTTCTATGTCATGCGCAGCCATGATCAGCATCTTGATTTCGATTTGGATTTGGCAAAATCACAAAGTAACGAAAACCCTGTTTATTACATTCAATATGCCCATGCTCGTATATGCCGAGTGTTTGAAAAACTGGAACAGGAAGCTCTACAATACAATCAGGAAATCGGATTGGCAAGCTTAAACCTGCTTGACAACGACTCAGAGCATGACTTAACTCGATTGTTATCATCATATCCGGAAATACTGACGGCTTCAGCCAGAACTCGCTCACCTCATGTGCTGGCAAACTATTTAAGAGAGCTTGCTCAAAGTTTTCATAGTTATTATAACGAACACAAAATCGGCAAACTTGATGATGAGTCCCTCAGAAACGCCCGACTTTGTTTAGCTAAGGCGGTTAAAGTTATCATTGCCAATGGATTGAAAATGCTCGGCGCGTCCGCTCCTGAGTCAATGTTTTCTGAAGACAAAGATTAAATAATG
The DNA here is from genome assembly GCA_020442725.1 of Lysobacterales bacterium. Taxonomy (GTDB): domain Bacteria; phylum Pseudomonadota; class Gammaproteobacteria; order Xanthomonadales; family Marinicellaceae; genus NORP309. The sequence goes on along the minus strand of JAGRJO010000311.1, from coordinate 702 downwards.
ACAACCAAGAAAAAAATAACTAAGAAGAAAACCAAAAAAAGAGTCGCCGGTCGAGCAGCTCCTAAAAAAAGGTTGCCTGTCTGGTCAATTTTGTTGATTGGTATGTTGGGCGGATTAGCGGTAGCAATCACCGCCTATGTCAAAGGCTGGGTTCCGAAAATCGAATCTGTGCAACCGGAAATTACTATAAACACCGGAAAAGAATCAGAAATCGAAGATATTAGCGAACAGGTAACCATCAAGCCTAAACAGGATTATGTATTCTACGAAACACTTCAGGAAATGGAAGTCGTTGTTGATGACAACGAACTGGCTGTTAAAATTGATGAAACGCCAACCAATTATGTTTTGCAGATTGGTGCATTTAAAAACCTTAGCGATGCCGAGGAAATGAAGGCGCAGGTTGCATTTGCAGGAATCAGCACAAACATTCAGGAAACAGAAATAAAAGGAGTCAAATGGCATCGTGTCAGAACAAACCCCTATGCAGGGGCTCGAAAAGCTGATATGGTACTGAAGGAACTCAAGCGAAATGGATTTAAAGCAATCGTATTGGAAGACTCAAAACCGGAAACATAAGAGGATCAAAACCATGAAAAAGATTCTGATATTTTTATTAGCAACGGAATTCTCGCAAGTATTCGCTTTGCCCGAAATTAAACAAGCATACACCTTGCCGGAAACCGACATTTCCCAAGAGGT
>JAGRJO010000310.1 GCA_020442725.1 Lysobacterales bacterium | reverse complement strand
GCATAAGAACGAGGGTTGACTTTATTCACGAAAGTGACTAAAACAGGATAGCGTTTGGACATTTCTTTCAATGCAAAATCGAATAAATCCAGCAACAGAGTTGTACCGCGATAGCGTTTGTCGATGCAAACAGGACCATACTGATAGGAGTTATCAACACTCAACTGATAACCCTTGTAACTGAGACTTGGCAACTGCTCAATCATGTAAGCAAAAATCGGCCAAGCCGACCAAAACTGCCAGGACGCCGACATCACATAAGCGACCACTTCGTTATTTTCGTCAACAGCAATAAACAACCCTGCTCCTGCTCAATCAGAGCTTTGAGTTCTTCTGGTGTAAATGGCGTGGTGACAAAACCATCTTTTTTGTCTTCATCAGAAATACTATCGACCTGATATCTGTAATGTAGTTTCAATGTGCTTTCGATATCCGAAACTTCAGCGATTTTTAAAGTGAGATTGTTTTGCATAAATTATTGAGCTTGTTGTTTGCGGAAATTGCTTAGTTCTGTCAGCAACCAGTCACGGGTTTTAATCAACTCATCACCACACTGGACATAATAATCCTTACCACTCATGGTGCTTTTACTGGCTGAATATTCAATAAAATCCTCCGTGGTTTTGATTTTATTTCTGAAATAATCATACTTTCTTTCAATATGAGATGCGGCTTTCTCGCCATTGTGATGACTTCCATTTCGAATCATTTCGCAGGAAGAAGTTTTTACAAAATTGAGTAAATGCTGAACCTCCGCTTGTTGTTCTTTTGGAACATCGGCAGATGCGGAGATTGAGAAGAGAAAGAGAAGAATTAATATACTGTTTTTCATATTTTTACTAATGTTTTTTTTGAATAAAATAGAAGTGACTGTCTCTTGGTTTAATTATTATTTATAAACGTCTGCATCACACGCAAACTTAGCTAGTCGAGGCCAATAGGCCGGTGTGCCTACGTTTGTTAAGCATATTATCTCGTGATTTCATTGAGTACATCTAATTCTTCCATGAATTGCTCTTTACTGTCTGCTTCTGAAATAACTCCACCGCACCACCAAGCATTAAGCGACTGATCTTCATTAAATGCATAAACAACATAGCGTTGGTTTTCTTTAAACCAGTAGCCATAGCACGAAACACTGTTAAACACTGTGAAAAGCACATTTTGTGACGGCTCGCCTTTCCACTGCTTTTCGAGCTCAAATTCAACCTTTATACGCTGATCCCCAAAAGCATCATTTGAATCGTAAAACGTAATTTTCTTTACTGTACCCATAAAGACACTTACATGCTCATCAAACTTCTCCTCTACATCACCAATACTACAACTACAGGAAAACGTAACTGGCGAGAAAGTCAGAAACATTAGAAATAGGAAACTCTTTGTCATATGCATAATGTTGAGCTAACCTGCACGCGACAGCGTGTCCGAGTTGAGCGATTTGTTATGTTTATTCGACGAATGGCAGATCACGACCATGCTCCTTTAGCACTTTTTTATAATGCTCAAGACGAAAAGTAAGATTCTCAATTACATCATTTAGAATCTCTGAAGCCTCACCGCTATCGCCGTTATCTATTTCTTGCTTGGCTTCTTTTATATTTTGCAAAAGGCTATACAGAGAGTCACCTTGGATAAGTGACCCTGGGAACTCTCTACCGGGATGCCTCATTACAGCGATATTTGAAGCATCCGAATATATTTCAACTTCTTCTTTCTTCATGATCCCTCAAGGCACATAATGTGGAGCTAACCTGCTAGCGTTTTCATGGTCAGGATTGGCCATGGAAAGGCTTGTTTGAGTTCTGCTTTTTGATAGGTGGTCAGCCGTGTTGATGCTTAATGTCAAATTCCGCTCCGCATTGATTTAGTTCTTCAAGTTTATTGTATTCAATTAAACGAGTCAAATGAACCTGTTATAAAATGTATTTATGTAACACACCCCCTAATCCTTCCAATATAGTATGGAGACATAAAAAAACCCCGAAGTATTTTCGGGGTTTTATTTTTCGAACACTAAAAAGTTCCTAGTTATTCCATTTTGGCATTCTTCCCGGGGTCCATGGAGCTCCTAGAGATTCCATTTCATCTTCGAATGCTTTCACGTCATCGTTAATCTTGCTGAGTTCTTGCAATAGTTCTGAGAACTCTGAGTTAGCGATTTCGTATGAGTCTCTGAATCCTTGAGGAACATTGGACTGTGATTCGAT